>JAGQZT010000126.1 GCA_020435335.1 Flavobacteriales bacterium
CGATCACCGTGGCATGTCCCATTTTCCGGAAAGGTTTGGTCACCTTCTTGCCGTAAATGTGGAATTTTACCCCTTCAACCGCCATGCAATCCTCAATGCCCTGATACTTCACCGGCCCTTCGTAACCTTCTTCACCTAAAATATTTATCATCACCGAAGGTAACTTAATTTTTGTACTTCCCAAAGGATATCCTAAAACTGCCCGTAAATGTTGCTCGTATTGAGAGGTAATCGTTCCTTCAATGGTGTGGTGTCCGCTGTTGTGCGGGCGGGGAGCCACTTCATTCACGAAAATGTTGCCTTGTGTATCGATAAACAATTCCACAGCCAGCAGCCCCACAAAGTTGAGGTGTTTCACCACCTGAACGGATAACTCTTCGGCTTCTTTTTCCTGTTCCGGAGTGATGTTGGCCGGACAAAACAAGAATTCCACCAGGTTGGCTTTTGGGTTAAATTCCATTTCAACGGAAGGGAAGCATTTGGTTTCTCCTTTCGAGTTTCTGGCAACGATCACGGCAATCTCCTTGCTGATCGGAACCAGATCTTCCACCAGACTTTCTCCTTCCAGCAGCAGATTGAGGTCGGATGCCTCTTGGATCACAGCCACACCGCGGCCATCATAACCTCCGGTTCTCAACTTCTGAACAAAGGGAAAGGTGAGTGTGCCCTGAGTGCAATCGGTTTTGATCTCATCCGCAGATTGATAGAGCTTAAACGGGGAAGTAGCAATGTTGTTTTCGAGGTAGAATTGTTTCTGTAACCCTTTATCCTGAATGATCGACAGCGAACGGGTGCAGGGAAGGATCTGTTTGCCTTCGGCTTCCAGTTTTTTCAATGCCGGAATATTCACCCGTTCGATCTCCACCGTAACCACATCCACATGCTGACCGAAGTTGTACACCGCATCATAATCGTTGAAATCGCCCACGGTCAGTTCGGTACAGGTGGTGGATGCCGGACAGTCTGCTGCCGGATCCAGAATGGCTGTATTTACGTCCCAGTTGCTGGCTGCCAGCGACAACATTTTTCCCAACTGGCCGCCGCCGAGGATGCCTAATTTAAAATCTGTGGAGATGGGCTGTTTCATGTGCAAATGAGTTCAGTTTGTGCAAAAGTAACATTTGCGATTTAAATGAGCCATAAACAAGGGGCGGAAAGCAGTATTAAATTTTGGCCACCCCGTCAACCAATTGTTTCGACTGTTCCCAATCCATATAAGCAATAGGAGTGGCATAAATTACCGGTGGCTGTTCTTTGAAATGGGCTTTGATTGTTTTCTCAATTTCGTTGAACAGCAAGGCTTTGGTTTTGCCGGTAACCAGTGTTTTGCTGCTGATTTCAATAGTTCCGGATTCATTCTTCTTCCTGCTCATTACCTGCTGCTGAAGAGTAGCTTCTAATAACAGGTTTTCCCGGATCAGAAAATCGGCAATCTGTTCGGCTTGTTTTTGAGTGTTGGAAAGGATGTGTAAGAGTACCATAACGATAATTTTAATCGGCCAGTAGCATTAAATTGTATTCAGCCATTAAGCGGCTTTTCTTGTTCTTGCTGAGGAGCTCGTTGTATTTCAGTTGAGCGTTGATGAAACCCAGTTCCCGGGAATTGACCATAAAGAGCGAGCTTTCTCCGGCATCAAATTTCTTTTTTTCACCCAAAAGCAGTAGCTCGTAATTTTGCACGGTTTCCTGATAGAGCAAGGCTTGTTCAAGTGAAGTGGACAGTTTGTTGATGGCCGACTGTGCTTTGTACAGGAGGCTTGCCTTTTGGTTATCCAGTTCCAGTTTCATGTGGTTCAGTTCCTGATGCGTCCAGTTCAGTTCGCCTCGTTCTTTTCTCAGAAACAAGGGCATGCTGATCTCTACCCCGAACGTATAATTGTCGGTGTTGAAATTCGCTAACGGATCACTGCCAACGGGCTGATTGATGGCGTTGTACTTGATGCTGAATTGCGGTTTAAGCATTTCACGTTGCAAGCGTTTCGTTACTTCCAGTTGTTGGATCTTCAGGTCGATCATTTTCAGGTAGGGATGCTGTTGAGTAATGTCTTCCAGCCTGCTTTTCAGTTCGAGGTGATTGGCTTCCAGTTCAATGGCATTCCAACGGTGGGGAATGGTTCCCGGTTGCAAGTCTAAGGGGATTGTGCCTTCGAGCCAAAGGTAGGTAGAAAGCAGCAGGGAGGCATTTCGGAAATTCAGTTCAGCCTGCTGGAGGTTTAATTGCCTGTTTTGAACCTGGATTTTAGCCTCCACGGTATCAATGCCGGGCTTGTCGCCTTGTGTAACGGCTATTTTTACACCACTGAAACGTTGCTGAGCCAGCTCTTCCGCCTGCCGGTAAACCAACAGGTTGTTGTAAGCTTCAAACCAGTTCCAGTACGATTCGCCGGCATGGAGGATCAATTCATTGTAAAGAATCTTTTGCTCTTCTACCGAACTTTCCCGGGCTAATTTTGCCTTTTCCAAGGCGGCCCTTCGTTTATCGATAAACAATCCCTGACCCAAATTCAATGTGGCTCCCAGTTGCCAAAGCCCGGCTGCCGGGGTGTTGTTTTCCGGGTTGAGGTAAGTGCCGCTGTTCTCACTATACCCTCCGTTGAATTCAAGACCGTACCAGGTCGGTATTTTAAGTCCGATTCGATTCAGTTCGTAATAATCGGTTTGGTTGAAATCCTTTTCGGAGTACGAATAGGATAGTTTAGGATCAAAATTTCCCCGGGCCGATTGTACGGTCGCATCCGCTTTCTGGGTAATCAGTACGGCTTGCTGTGCGATCGGATGGTGCGCTTTAACCAGAGCGATGAAATTCGGGTAGCTCAATACTTTTGACTGAATGGAGTCGGATGTGGCAAAAAGTGAATTCGCCGACAAAAACAAACCAGTAATAAATAGTCTTACGTTACGCATCTTTCTTCGGTTTTTGGGGTTCGGATTTGTCGGAGATTTTGTAGTAGTCCGGCGGGAACCCGTTCAGGTTCCGCCACAGTTCGTACCATACCGGAACATCTTTCAGTAAAGCCATGCCCACGGCGCCTGAACCTACCCGGATTTCCTGAGGCCAGGGGTGGTCGTTTTTATCCGGTGCTACCAGAATCCGGTATTTGCCGTTTTCACTGATGAAATTATCGATCGCAACGATCTCACCACCAAAGGTGCCGTACGAGGAGTTCGGCCAGCCGGAGAACACGATGGAAGGCCAGCCGTCGAACATGAAGCGCACTTTTTGCCCTTTCTGGATAAGCGGCAGGTTAAATGGTTCCACGTAAATCTCTACACCTAAATCATATTTCACGGGCATAATGCTCACCAGATCTTCCCCTTCCTTAATGGTTTCGCCAATTCCGGTTCGGATGGCTTTGGTGATGTAGCCGTCGATCGGAGAGGTGATGTAATACAGGCCTGTCCGGATGGAGTAGTTCATGTATTGGTTTTGCATTTTGGTTACCGCCGCCTCGGCATCGTACATGCTGCTGAGTGCCGTGTATTTGTCCGACTCGGCCTTGGCCAGTTTGTCGCGATACTGGTTTTGGGTAGAATTAACCTCCATTTCGGCATTGATGAGCTTGTTCCTGCTATTCAGCAATTTATTCTCAGCACTGATCATCTTCGCCTGGGTTTCCTGGAGTTTCAGTTTGCGGGTTTCCAGATCGGTTAACGATTTCAAACCTTCCTTATACAGTTCTTCTTGCCGTTCATATTGTTTCAAGGCGATTTGATAATTCGTTTTTGCCGCTTCCAGATCCACACTATCGGAACTGACAGACAAGCGAGCCTGTTGCAGGTAGTTCTGAGCCTGTTTAATCTTCAGGTTCTTGGTTTTGAGCAGGGCATCGATCTGATCGTCAAGAGCGTTAACCTTGTTCATGTACGATTGAACGGAAAGCTCTTTGGCTTCGATCTGGTCTTCGGTGCGCTCCAATAAATTGGGGTCAAAATAATCGTCTTTGATCTCCGACAGGAATAAAATGGTGTCCCCTTTTTGTACGAGATCACCTTCTTTCACGAACCATTTTTCCATTTTTCCAGCAATGACCGAATGGATGGTTTGCGGGCGTTGATCGGGTTGCAGGGTGGTTACAATACCGCTCGACCGGATGTTTTGCGTCCAGGGCATAAATAGGATGATCAGCATCATGGCAAATGCAATCAGGATAATCCGGGTAAAGATCTTCCCGAAATGGAAGTCCTTCACCATTCCGAACGATCGGAATTCCGTCGGTTTTATTTTTCCTTCGATTCGATTTGTACTTAAGTTCAACATGGTTATGCGGATTGAAAGACTGATTTAAACCAATTTTCTTTTTTTAGTTCAGCCATGTTACCCAGTGCCAGCATCTCCCCGTGTTCGATTACCAATACACGGCCAAATTTCGCAGCGATCTCCGGGTTATTGGAAATGGTAATGATGGTCGAATCCTTCCCATTTTCCAGCAGGTAATCAATCAGCCGGTTTCGTTCATGAACCTGAAGTTCGTTCAGGTTGTCTTCCAGCAGGATCAATTTCGGTAGCCCGACAATGGCTCTGGCCAACATGATCTTGATGCGAACGCTTCGGGGTAGGTTTTTACCTTCCGGTAACAGTTGGGTTTGAAGCCCGTCGCGGAGTGCCGGGGTGCTGTCGTTCAGTTTTAACAGGCTGCACACTTCATGTACATCGTTTTGTTTGATGTGAGGTTTCCCCATGGTGATGTTCTCGAGCAAGCTTCCCATAAAAATATCCTCCCGCGAAAGGTTGTCTCCAATCTGATCCCGGAGGGCTTCCTTGTTGATGTTTCTCAGTGAATTGTTGTTGTAGGAGATGCTGCCCTGATATGAATCATATAATCCTGAAAGGAGTTGCAGGAGTAATGATTTTCCCGAACCGTGGCTGCCGCTGATGCATAGCTTGCTTCCTGCAGGTAAATCCACAGAAATGTTTTTAATGGTTGGCTGTGCGGCGTTTGGGAACTGGTAGCTGAGTTCGCTGATGTTGAGGGCAATTCCCGAATTCCAGGAAGCAGAGACAGGTTCTTCCTGGTCGCTTTCAAGCTCCAGATCGGTCACGCTGCCTACCTTTTCAATGGCGGTTAATACATCGTAGATGGTTTCAATGCTCAGGATCAGTTTTTCAACGGATGCCAGGATCAGGATGATGATGATTTCGGCGGCTACGAACTGGCCGATGTTCATTTCCTGGTTCATGACCAATAGTCCGCCGACAATGAGTAGCCCGGAAGCGATCAGAATCTTGAAAGTAACCAGATTCATGAATTGAAATAAAAGTGTTTTAAAATGGGCCTTGCGGGAGCTCAGGTAGTTCTGGACCTTTTCATCGGTTTTTGCAAGCGGCATGGGTGTGCTGCCCGCCAGTTTAAACGTGGAACGGCTGCGGGCAATCTCTTCCAGCCAATGCGCCACTTCATATTTGTAGGTCGATTCTTTGATGCTGGTACGTAATCCTTTCGGGGTGGTAAACCGGAAGATCAGGTAAATGAACAGCAGCAGGGCAAAACTGAACATAATAAAGAACGGGTGGTACAACGACAACAGGATGACGCCGAAGAAGATTTGCAGGGCGGCGCTCGAAAAATCCATCAGAATTTTCGGGAGTCCTTTCTGGATGGTTAAGGTATCGAAAAAGCGATTGGTGAGCTCGGGCATATAAGCACCTTCCAGCGCTTCGTTCTTGATGCGGGGGATGCGGTAGGCAAATTCGAATGCGGAACGGGTAAAGATCTTTTGCTGTAGATTTTCAGTGATGGTTACCTGCATGATCTGCATCACGCCCGACAAGGCAATGCCGATTACAACGATGATGACCAGCAGAATCCAGGAACTGGAAACCTGTCCGGCGGTAATGAAACTGATAATGGCCTGGATTCCCAGCGGAATGGTAAGTGCCAGTACACCGTTGAATAAAGCGTACAGGTAAATGCTGAAAATGTCTTTCTTGTCAACTTTCAGCAGGTTAAAAAAGCGTCTTAGAGGAGTAATTAATACGTTCATTTTCATCGTTTAATGGTATGGATAACCAGTTCGGTGTAAAAATTCACTACGGCATCTTCACCTTCTACCACATCGGTTAGTTTCGGAAGGTGCTCCGAGAAAAACCGTTGGTGGTGGCTTCCTTCAATAACAGTCGACACCAGCATGTGCGGATAAGGATAGGCCGGATTGATCTCCAGGATAATGTCGCTGACACGTTGTACCAGTTGTTTGTACACATGATAGGCCCCCTGGTCATTATCCGTGTCGACCGATTTGGTGCAATAGGCTTTGGCCGATTCCGATATCACGATCTTGTTTAAAGTCGATTCGTTGATGTGGGGAATATTACCGTCCTCTTCCACAACCTCCGTTAAGATGGTGATGCCTTTGGTCAGACGTTGTTCGGGGTCGTCGATGTTTGCCGTAGCAAAAACCAGCCGGTATTCCATCCAGGCCCAGTACCAGGCATTCAGGTAAAGCAGGAACTTATGCTTGCTTTCAAAATACCGGTACACGGATGCTTCGGTCGATTCGATGGTTGCGGCCAGTTTCTTAAACGTAAATTGCTCAAATCCCAGTTCGTCGATCAGAGCAATTCCTCCTTCAAGAATCTTTTTCCCCAATTCACTTGATTCCGGGTTTTTTAAATACAGGTTGGTGTTTACCTGAATGTTTAGATGTGGAAGTAGTTGTTTCATGCATGCAAATATAATAGTAATACTATTGAAAATGCAAATAACACCATGAAAATTAACAAATTTTATGATTGGGGGTCGTTCCTTTAATTGATCTTAAAACTTTAAATATCATAAAATCAACAAGATAACATCTTTAATGCAATATTTTTTATATCTAAGTGTTATATACATAAGAAATAGATGTATATTTGTCCTATGTATTCAAAAGAACTATTAAAAGGAACCTTAAAAACGATTATTTTAAAATTGCTCTCCGAAAATGATCGTATGTACGGGTATCAAATAACCCAAAAGGTTAAAGAAATTACCGAGGGCAAGATCAACCTCACCGAAGGAGCTCTTTATCCTGCATTGCATAAGCTGGAGGCCGACGGATTGCTGACCACCGAAAAAATAGAGGTAGGTAACCGGATCCGGAAGTATTACACGCTTACACAATCAGGAAATAGCAGCGCCAAGGAAAAGGTCGAGGAACTGGTCGATTTTATGGAAACATTAAAAGCCATCATCAACATAAGTCCGCAGAAACTGGCATGGAGCTAACCGATAAACATATCAGTGAGATCACCACGCTAATTCGGGCAAAAGGTGTTGAAATGGAAGAATTGCTCTACGATCTGGTCGACCATGTTTGTTGCATGGTGGAAGAGAAAATGGAGCAGGGCGAAAATTATTCCAGTGCATTGGAAGAATCCATGAACAGCTTTGGTAATAACGGTATCCGGCAAATCCAGGTCGAAACCACTTATTTATTAACCAAAAACATATTAGCTATGAAAAAAACAATGCACATCATCGGAATCGCTGCAACCCTCATGTTGCTGGCGGGAGCCATCTTAAAAATCAGACATTTGCCCGGGGCGTTGGCCATTTACGTGGCCGGTGGATTTTTTATGAACTTCGTCTTTTTGCCATTACTCGTAACGGTAAAAGTAAAAGAAAAGCTGGGGAAACTCAGAACCTGGACAACCATTCTGGGTATTGCCAGTGCCTTTGTGCTGATTAACGGAATCTTTTTCAAAATCATGTACTGGCCCTATGCCAACATGTTCATGAATATCGGCGGAGCCATGCTACTTTTTATTTATTTGCCACTGGCCATTTATGCTGCCGTAAAACGCAAAGACATCCGTTCCAACACTTTGTTGAGTATTATTCTGTCAGTTGCCGGATTTTGTATGTTGTTCCTGCTGGTTAAGGTTCACAACAGCCACACCGTAGATCGGGCCATCGATAACATGCAATACACCATCAGCCAGGATGTGAAAGCAGCCAGGCATGTAAACGATGTTATTTTCAGCGGTATTCATGATACCCTGAAAACAGAGGCACTCCGGTCACTCGATCAGCAGGTTGGAAAAATCGGTGCCCTGATCGATGAGCTTAACCTGGTAATGGCCAAAAGCCAGCACCCCGAACTGACGGATGAACAGCTTCGGGCCCTGATCAATGAGAATCAGAAAGCCATTTCTGATGACCTCGGGCCTCTTTCCATGTTGAATGAGGGTGAAAAGATCCAACGGTTAATGGCACTCGTTGCCGATTATGAAAAAGGGTATCAGGAATTAACGGCAACGACCAATCCGATTTCATACAACAAGGATAATATGAGTTATTATCAGGAGCATGCAGCGGAAAAATTTCCACTCGGGATTATAGCTCAGGATCTGAATTTGCTCAATTTACAGGTGCAACGAACACATACGAGTCTGTTACAATATTTCAAAGGCAGGGTTTCTTAATTAGTTTAGTTAGTTGAATGCATAATTAAGGAGAGCAAAAGAGCTGGTCGTTGACCGGCTCTTCCTGTTTAAAATATTTTGCTGCCGTTTATCATATAGTCGTTTGAAATGAGTTACTTTATCGTCAAATTTGCACTATATAATTGTACAAACATGTTGAGAAAATTGATTGGCATCGTCGCTGTTGCAGCCGTTGTTGTTGGATGTAAAACGCCAAAACCCATTGAACTTCCGGAACAAACCATCGAAATTGAAAATCCGTTTAAAATTCCGGAACGGCCGGTCTATAACGCTTCCGAAACGAAAAAATTCGACCTGATCCACACCAAACTGGATGTGCGTTTCAACTGGGAAAAAGCTCACCTTTACGGGAAAGCTGAAGTGACCCTGACACCGTATTTCTACCCGCAGCAAACCCTGGAACTGGATGCCCGGGGCATGGATATTGCCCAGGTGAAACTGATGGTTCCTCCTGCAAACGGAGAACTTATTGCAACCCGTCAGGATCTGAAATACGATTACGACAGTCTCAAGCTGAACATTCATCTGGATAAAACCTATACCCGGAAGGATACCCTCACCTTGTATGTCGAATACACAGCCAAACCCAACGAATTGCAAAACGGCGGAAGTGCTGCCATCACCGACGATAAAGGACTGTATTTTATTAATGAAAAGGGAGAGGACAAAGAAAAACCCATGCAAATCTGGACGCAAGGTGAAACCCAATCCAACTCCGCCTGGTTTCCGACCATCGATGTGCCGAATCAGCGCATGACCAACGAAATTGCCATCACCATCGAAGATAAATACGAAACACTTTCTAACGGAACCCTCATGCGTTCCGAACTGAATGGCGACGGAACCCGCACCGACTACTGGGAAATGAACCTGCCCCACGCACCTTACCTGGTGATGATGGCTATCGGCGACTATGCCGTTGTGAAAGACAAATGGCGTAACATCGATGTGGAATATTACGTGGAACATGATTATGAACCCTACGCGAAAGACATCTTCGGCCTTACTCCCGAAATGCTGGAGTTCTACTCCACCAAACTGGGTGTGGATTACCCGTGGCAGAAATACAGCCAGATCATTGTTCGTGATTATGTTTCGGGAGCCATGGAAAATACCTCGGCCGTTATCCACGGTGACTTTGTACAGCAGACCAAACGTGAACTGATCGACGGTAGTGCGGGTGAGGATGTGATCGCTCACGAGTTGTTCCACCACTGGTTCGGCGATCTGGTAACCTGCGAATCTTGGGCCAACCTGCCACTCAACGAATCGTTTGCCACATACGGTGAAGTGCTTTGGAGAGAATATAAGTACGGCGACGATAAAGCGGCCGAAGGTCTCCAAAACGACCTGAACAGCTACCTGCAGTCCGTGAAACGCGGAGCTCACAAACAAATGGTTCGTTTCGGATACGAGGACCGGGAAGATATGTTTGACCGGCATACTTACCAGAAGGGTGGAAGAATCCTGCACATGCTCCGGAATTACATGGGCGATGATGCCTTCTTTGCTTCCTTAAAACTGTATCTCGATGAAAATAAATACACCGACGTGGAAATGCACCAGCTTCGAATGGCCTGCGAGAAAGTTACCGGTGAAGACCTGAACTGGTTCTTCAATCAGTGGTTCTACGATAAAGGCCACCCGATCCTGGAGATCACTTACGATTACAATGATTCGTTGAAGCAAGCGGTTGTTGCGGTTTCCCAAATGCAGGATTACCGCGAATTCCCGATCTACAAACTGCCGGTGAAGATCGATGTATATGTGGATGGGAAAGTAGAAACACACGAAGTCGTGATCGATCAACTGGATCAGGAATTTACCTTTTCGGCTACCTCGGAGCCTCAATTGGTGAATTTCGATGCGGATAAAATGCTGCTTTGTGAAAAAGTGGATAAACACACCCTGGAAGAATGGGCTTTCATGTACGAACATGCACCGCGTTACCTCGATCGGTATGAGGCGCTGGTGATCCTTTCCGAATCGAAAGAGGATATCGCTACGGCGATGCTGGTTAAAGGGTTGAGTGATAAGTACCCGCGCATCAAACGCCTGGCGATTTCCGGGATCAAACATGCGGCAGCCAAAAAACCGGAAGAAGTAAAATCGGCTCTGCTGAAGTTGGCTAATACCGATGAAAATCCGATTGTTCGGGGGGATGCGATCTACGCCTTGCCAACCTATTTCGAAAAGGATGAAGCCGTCAAAGAAGCCTGCATCAAAGGACTGGCAGAGGAGTCTTACTACGTGATCAGCAGTTCGCTGGAAAGCCTGGCGGAAGTGAGTTATGAAGATGCGCTGAAGTTTGCCAAAACCCTGGAGCAGGACGAAAACGAAGACATCATGTATGCGGTTTGTATGGTCTATGCCGAGCACGGTCAGGCCGCAGAAAACCAGTACTTCCTCGGAGCAATGGATAAGGTGAAAGGTTATAAAGTTTACGGACTGGTGTCCTTGTACGCGAAATACCTCAAAAAGCAGAACAACGAAACCATTTCAAGCGCTTTGCCTGCCATTACACGGGTTGCCAAAGAAGAAGACGCCTGGTGGGTGCGCATGGTCGGGATCAATACCCTCATGGATTTCGAAGACATGTACAAGAACCGGATTCATGTGGCCGAACTGGAGCTGAAAGACCTGAAGCCCGGTGATGATAAAGAACTGGATTTGCGCAATGCCATCGATTCCGACACGGGCATGAAGAAAAAGATCGAAGCCATCATGAACGACATCAAAGAGACCGAAAAAGATGCCCGATTACTCTCCATCATCAATGGTGAAATGGGAACCGGCGCACATGATTAGGAAATAATTTTTTCACGTAAATTTGATCCGATAATTGATAAACTATGGGAAGAGCATTTGAATTTAGAAAAGCCCGGAAATTTAAACGATGGGGGCAAATGTCAAAGACCTTTACCAAGCTGGGTAAAGACATTGTAATGGCTGTGAAAGAAGGTGGGCCTGATCCCGATGCCAACTCCAGGCTGCGTGCAGTGATGCAAAATGCCAAGGCTGCCAACATGCCGAAAGATAACGTGGAGCGTGCCATCAAGCGTGCTGTCGATAAAGATACCGCCAACTACAAAGAGATCGTTTATGAAGGTTATGCCCCTCACGGAATTGCCGTGTTGGTGGAAACGGCTACCGATAATAACAACCGGACCGTGGCTAATGTCAGAAGTTATTTCAACAAGTGCGACGGTGCCCTCGGAACTTCCGGTTCGGTGGTATTCATGTTCGATCATACCTGTAACTTCCGGATTGCCAACGACGGTAGCGATGTGGAAGAACTGGAATTCGAACTGATCGATTTGGGCGTAGAAGAAGTGTTCGTAGACGATGACGGGATCATCATCTATGCGCCTTTCGAAAGCTTCGGAGCCATCCAGAAATA
>JAGQZT010000127.1 GCA_020435335.1 Flavobacteriales bacterium
ATTGTCTCAGGTATTGAGTATGGCTGTTGTGATTATTGGCTCCGTTATCGCTATTCTTTTATTCAATAAGAAAACAGGTAATGAGTCGCACCATTAATTTTTAAGATACACCATAAAAAAAGGAAGTACATCGTACTTCCTTTTTTTATGCCTCATACTTCCAGATACGGCGGGCTTACTTCTTAATGATCTTATCCACCTTAACTACATTGTTCCGGCTATCGGTAATTTTTACCGTATAGAATCCCTGTGCGAAATCATTGAATTCGTCTAAGGTGACCTTTCCGTTGGTTTCGGATAAGTTGATTTGTTTCAGGTATACATTGCCGATCACATCAGCGATGGTGATGGTGTAAATGTCATCTTCAGCCAATACAAAATCAAAATTCAGGGCATTGCTGGCTGGATTTGGATAAATCTCAACGTCCACTCGATTCTTCTTCCTGATGGAAATGATTTTCGAATAAGCGATCTTCCCGTCAAAATCCACTTGTCTTAACCGGTAGTATTCCAGATCGGACGGATTGCTGTGCTTTGCCTCATATTCCAGCAGGTTGCTGGAATTCCCCGCAGCCGGTATCGTTGCCACTTCGTAGAACATCGCTCCACCGTTCGAACGCTCCAAAACAAAGTGACTGCTGTTTGCTTCTGATTCCGTTTTCCAGGTCAGCAGGTTGTAATCTCCCATGCTTTTTCCGGTAAACTCAACCAGCTTGACAGGGAGTACGGAACATACGCCGCAATTACTGGCAAAACGGTGAGCTTCCGGCGAGCCCGGATTAACCGTCCATTGCGTCGGGTAGTTGTACCCTGCAGGAATAATAGCGTTGGTTCCGGTATAATCAGTAATACCTAATATGGCAGCACCTCCGTTAAAAGTGGAACAAACGGTTTTTTCCAGCAGATGGACTTCAATGTTGTCAGTAGTTTCATATAAAGAGATTTGACCGTTGAAATCCAATGACGTACAGCTAAACATTCTTACATTTCTGAATGTAGCTGAAAAACGTTGGTTAGGAGCAGCCCCCGTGGTAAGGGTTCTGATCTCACCGTCAGCTAACAATGTGGAAGGGTAAATATCCTGCCATGGGCCCATAATGGCATTAACGGGAGCATTGGTCGTGTTCGGTGCAGCTGCAGAGATGGAATAAGGCGAATAGTCGGTCGGACCTCTGGAAGTACCGAATGGATGAGCCGAATAGCATCCGGGGAAGAGCAAATAGCCATTTGAAGAGACTAATACATCCTGATACAGGATACCATCGTAACAAAAATCGAAGCCGATGGAGGTATAGGCATCGGCCATCCGGTCGTCACTAAATGTTAACAGCGAACCGGTAGTATAGGATACGGGGTTGTATGCTGTAGTAGAGTATGTGTAATTCAATCCGCAGGTTGGAGTTCCTGTCGGATTGGAGGTGATGCTCAGGTCGTAAGTGATCGACTGGGGTGAAGGCCAGGAGGAAACCCCGATGAAGTAAGTGGTTCCACCGGTCAAGGTGATGCAGGTCATGGATAGGTTGGCACTACCGGTTACGTAGTTAACGCAATTCGTGCTCGGATCATCCGGACAACCATCCCATAAGAATAGTCCGGTAGAAGAACTGGACGAGTTGGAAAGCAGGATGTCTACCGACTCATTGGCGGCAGGAGTATATTCATATAAAACATCGTTACCGTTCAGGTAAGAGCTTCCGCAAGCGTCGGCACTGGAGTAGTCGTCTGCATAACCGGCAGTATTGGCTCCGGTAACACTATAAGGTAATGCTGCAATGGTGATGTCGCCACATGGACAAGGAGGACAATTCGGTCCGCCGCAATCGATACCGGTTTCGGAACCATTTTGGATTCCGTCGACACAAGTCGGGCAGGTCCCACAGGTAATCGTAGCTTCCCACCCCGGGTCAACTACCGATCCATCGGAGCTCCATGCAAAGGTCAGGCAACCTGTACTGGACTGAATGGTTTGCCCGGTTAAGGTTGTTCCGGAGTATGTCCCGATAAGCGGGGATCCGGTATTGGGGCCGTCATAAATAGTTAAGTCATCGCAGCAGGATTCCGTACTGAAGCTGGTGAATGTAATGGAGATGCAATCTCCGGGAACATCCGAGCAGTATGTTTCCGTAATGGATTCACTGTTGGAATAATCGCTACTGTTACCGCCGGTATCATATAAATCTCCGGTGCAGGCTGTCAGGTTTCCGGTACCAATGTTATGTCCGGGACCAACAACCGGAGGAGGAGCCGGGGTATTGGTGAAATCCAATTGCCAGGCATTGATGAAGCCGGTAGAGCCACAAGCATCATCTGTTACACACAATTGCCAGGTTCCGTTTGGGTTTTGACCGTTGTTGGCTGCCCCTAAATTTCCCTCGGGGATGTAGGTGTTGGTGAATGGAGCAGCACCCGCCGTAACGTTACCGGCTGCGCCCGACATGTGGAATACGGTGTAGGGGCCGGCATTGTTGTTGGTTCCGCTTCCGTAATGATCGCCTGAACCGCCGTTATCCGTACTCAATTCAATGGTGGTTAAATCCGGTGCAACCAAATAAATATCCAGATCACTATCCCAGGTATGGTTGATTTTAATGGTAACCGACTCCAAGCCAAAGGTGCCGTCGATCACGGTCGGTAAGCCGGAAACAACAATGGGAGAACATATTTGTCCGCCACAATCGGTTATGGTGAAGTTGGTGGTATTGTTAAAGCTTTGACTGTATCCGTTCATGAACGCGATAAGTGACAAAGCGGAAAGGATAAGTTTTATGTTTGTTTTGATCATCTCCCGAACCTTTATAAGTTATTGGCTGTGTTTATTTTATCCAGAATGGCTTTCGGCGTTTCTTTCTCATTGATCAGTAATACCGATATGGGGTTGAGTACCGTATTGATGTCTTTCAGTGTGAGTTCACTGCGGAGGGTAATGGTAATGCGATCTTTGGTTGCATTCAGTACGGCAGACTTCACGTGATCTTTTTCCATTAATTCTTTCACAATTTGCTGCTCCATCTCCGTGCCGATGGCCTGAGGAGCCGAAAAAGTGTAAACGGAGAAATTTTTGTTTGCGGCAGAATAAGCGGTTACATTTTCCTGCTTAAGGATTAAATCATAATTCTGCGCGAATGAAGCCGATCCTATCAGTACTAAGATCAGCAGAGTGTATATTCTTATCATGGCCTAGTAAGTATTAATACCTATACGTAAAATAAGCAGCAGAGGTTGCTTTAGGACTCCAATATAATTATAAAAAATGCATTGACAATATAAAATAATGCCAGATAGGTTTTTGTTCCAATAAACTACATTGAAATATGGACAGATTAAATAGTTGTAAAATGTTATATTTATGATTAATATGTTATAAAAACATTGTTTGTGGTTAAATAATTGTAAAGTATGTATAAAGAGAACTAATATAGGAATCCAATTATGTGGTCGATAGTTTATTTTTTAAATTCATTTGCGCCAATTCGGGATATCAGCGGAATATCTTTTATTTTTACGCAGAAATAGAGTCGCTTATGATACCGTTCTCTCCTCCGAAAATATACCAGGAACTAATTGATGAAGTGGTCGACACGCTTCAGTCGGGTTGGATCACTACCGGACCGAAGACCAAACGGTTTGAAAAAGACCTGACCGCTTTTAATCAGAACAAGAACACTTTATGCCTGAACTCGGCTACTGCCGGATTGGAGATCATGCTCCGCTGGTATGGCGTGCAGGAAGGAGACGAGGTTATTGTACCGGTATATACCTATTGCGCTTCTGCCAATGTGGTGTTTCATTGCGGTGCCAAGCCGGTTTTGGTGGATGTGTCAGGTGATTTTAATATTGATGCGGAAGCAATCCGTGCTGCCATTACGCCCAATACAAAGGTGATCATTCCTGTAGATTTTGCTGGTTTTCCATGTAATTATGAGGCGATTAATCAATTGGTTCGGGAAGATGCGATCCGATCTGTTTTTCGGGCAAATAATCCGAATCAGGAAAAACTGGGACGTATCCTGGTGCTTTCCGATGCGGCGCATTCTCTGGGTGCGGTGTATCAAGGGAAAAAGACAGGTCAATTGACCGATGTGTCCGTATTTTCGTTTCACGCGGTAAAGAACCTCACAACTTCGGAGGGAGGTGCGGTGGCACTGAACCTGCCGGAGCCCTTTGATAATCAGCAGGTGTATGATTACCTGTGTGTCAAAACCCTGCACGGACAAAGCAAAGATGCTCTGGCAAAGAGCAAGGTCGGAGGTTGGCGCTATGATGTGATTGAGGCCGGATATAAGGCGAATATGACCGATATTCAGGCTAGTATGGGACTGGTTGAGCTTCGTCATTACCAGGAAACATTAGCTCGCCGGAAAAGTATTTTCGATCACTATTCCGAAGCGTTGAGCCGGTACGATTGGGCTCAGATTCCGGTTTATGAAACAAATCAGAGCAGTTCTTCATACCATGTTTACCCTTTGCGGATCTTTGGCATCACCGAGGCACAGCGCGATCAGATCATTACGGCTATTTTTGAGCAGGGGGTTTCCGTAAATGTGCATTTTCAACCCTTACCCCTGCTAAGTTTTTATAAAAACCTGGGGTATAACATGTCCGATTACCCGGTGGCCTACGACAATTATTCAAGGGAGATCAGTCTGCCGGTCTACTATGACCTGACTGATGAGGATGTGAAGCAAGTCATCCGGGCTGTTGCGGGAGCTGTAGAACACGTTTTAAATGCTTAAACGCCTGTTTGATATTATCTTTTCACTGTTCGGCCTGCTGTTTCTGTTGCCTTTGTTCATGCTGTTGGCCTTATTCATTCTCCTGGATTCAAAAGGAGGAGTGTTTTATTGCCAGGAGCGGGTAGGAAGATTCGGGAAAGATTTCAAATTGTATAAATTCAGGACGATGGCAGTTAATGCCGACCGGCAAGGATTGCTAACTGTAGGAGGGAAAGACAGCCGCATCACGAAAGTGGGTTATTACCTGAGGAAGTATAAACTGGACGAATTGCCTCAGTTGCTGAATGTGCTGAACGGTACCATGAGCTTTGTCGGCCCGCGACCCGAAGTCAGAAAATATGTTGATCTCTATACCGATGAGCAACGTCAGGTTCTCGAGGTAAAACCGGGAATTACCGATTATGCTTCACTGGAATATTTTCATGAAAACGAATTGCTCGGAAAGGCAGCCAATCCGGAAGAAACCTACATTCAGGAAGTGATGCCGGCTAAACTGGAGTTAAACAAGAAATACATCAACAATCCCGGAATAGGGAGTGACATCAAAATCATTTGTAAAACAATCGGTAAGATCTTCAGTTGATCAGGGCCAATCGGGGGTATCCTCATCTTTCCACAGTACACCCCACTGAATTTCGGTCAGCCGGCCGTTTGTAAACCACAGGTTCAGCGATGAAGCCAGAAATGAAAGCACACTCAACTTGCTGTTTTCCTCATCCATTTCTTCAATTTCACCTTCTCCCAGATCTTGATTGGCTAAAAAATCTGCGACATCATTCAGGCTTTTGCCAATGAGTTTTTTTCCGAATAACGAGGCGTTCGGGTTACTCGTGGAAATGGTGGTTACGCGCCAGCCGTCTTCTTCATCGAAGGCTACCGAATATTCATCTTCATCGTAATGCCAGGATTCGGACAGGTAGTTGTCGTCATCCTCATCTTCATCATCCAGAGCCTGGTAAAGGTCTTTTTCTTCAGGTTCCCCGGCCACGGAAGTGAGTTCGTTTTTGGTCATTCCAAAGCGGATGTCGGAGAGTCCGATGCCAATTTTAATGTCAGTTTTTTCCATAGTGCTAAAAAAAGCCCGAAACTAATTTCGAGCTTTTGTCATTTATTTAATTCCTAATTTCTTTTTGATGGCTGCCGGTATGGCATCTTTATGGATCTGAATGTTCATGGTTTTATACCTTACATACGGATAAGAAGCGTAAAAATACCCATCACAATCGTTGTAGTCCGTACCCCATGAATTCTTCACGATAAAATACTTGGTGCCTTTTTGGTCTTTGACCAGACCGGTAACATGCATCCCATGATCGTCTGTCGTTTCCTGACTATCGAAACCGGCTTGTCTCATTTCCTGGGTAATTTCCTTTTCTTGTACAGGCTCATCAAAACAATCGGCAATTTTGTCGGCACCAGCATCGCTGAAGTGCTTGTTGTCTTTACCTTTTACTTTAATGGTGTTCTCATCTTCAGGAACGATAGCCAAACCGTTTTTAAATGAAAATCCTTTCTCGGAAACATCGGCTCCCCAGGCAAACGTGTATCCGTTCTTCAATGCTTCTTCCATCACCATCATAAACTCATCCAGCGGCAGGTTGTAAGAGAGCTGCATCGCCCAGTTATCGGGTACTTCCAGTACAAACGAGGAATAGAACGGATGATGCGTGTACGAAGTCAGGGAAACGTAGTTATCCATATCCATTCCTAAGTATTTGGCAAAACTCTTCGGGTTGTATTTTTTTCCTTCATGTTCAAAGGTCATGTCTTCGACATTGTCAGGCACATCACCCAGGTAAGCATCTACCACACCCATGTATGCATCTTTCCAGTTTGGTGTTAAACGGTCTTTTTGCGGTTTCTTCTCCAATACTTTCACCATGGCTTCCAGCATGCCTTCCATTTCGCTGTGGTTGTGCTTGTCTTCACCGTATTCCAACCCTTCGTAAGCCGATTTCGGTACAATTCCGTAGCGTCTGATCACCCACGGAATATCGTGAAATGCGCCGCCCGGACCGAAGTTGAATTTACCGTACATTCTTAAGTAGTTTTCCGCTTTGCCTAAGTAGGCATTACGTACCACATACATCGGTGAAAGGTCGATTTTTCCTTTTCCCATCCGGATCAGTTCCGATTCGAAAAAGGATAGCGAGGAGAAACTCCAGCACGTGCCGGTTCTGTCCTGGCTTTTTACATCGGTAGCTTCATTATCGACGATCATGTCGAAGTAATAATGACCGTCTTTCTTGTTTTTAATCGTATCGTTTGAGATTTTTTCATTCGGAACATTGTGGTTCCCGGTATCCTGGGCCATGATTCCGCCCGTAAACACGAACGCTGATACTAGTAGTG
>JAGQZT010000128.1 GCA_020435335.1 Flavobacteriales bacterium
CGTATACCTTATCATCAACATTAACAAAACAACTGGTCATGCTCCCAAATTCATCGAAAGAACCGGGTGATCCCATATCAAACAATGGTTTTTTACCGATATTGACTACTTGCGTAAGATCTTTTCTGTTTAAATCGACATAACCCGATCTGGAAACGTATTGCAGGTCCGACCCTCTTTCCGGGCGTGTTGCAAAGTATACTCTAACAACATCATCATTCAGCACATAAGGGAAAGGAAGCTGGGCATATTCCTGCATCCATGATTCCGTTTCCATTTTGGTAGGATCAAATACATTACCTCGTTTTTTCCAATGAAACATATCTTAATCTATTAATTAATCAAAAAAACCGTAGAGCACAAGCATCATGGACATATAATTCCGTTGCCTCAGGTGCAGTTTGATATCCGGAGCGATCTGTTTGAGCAGAATCGGCAGTCGGAAAAAATCTTCTTTCACGTGCATTTTTACGGCTACAAAAGGTCTGTTTTTTCGAATTGTTTCAGCTGCTCCCTGTAAGGCATTATATTCTGCCCCATTTATATCGAATTTCATATATGTAACAGGGAAGTCAACATTCAGAAGCATCGAATCGATTGTATCCACCTCTATTTTCAAATCACCGTCAGCCTTTATTTTGCTATCTATATCCATTTCCGTATTTGAAAAGGACAACGTTGTTTTTTCGTTCCAAGCTCCCAATTGGATGGTAGTGCATCTATCCTGCAATCCCAGTTCATTTACTGTAGCATTGAGGTCGTCAAACATTTTAGGAAATGGCTCCAAGGATATGATGTGTTTGAATTGCCCTCCGGTTATTTGAACGAAATCCCGGATTGAATCTCCATTAAATCCGCCTACATCAAGCATGACTTCATTTTTTTTCTCAGGAAAATTCTCTTTCGTAAAATAAAGATGATCCGGTTCCACATTCGGAAGAATGTGAGACAAGTCGGACGTTAGCTTGGTATTAATCGCTCCCTCAAAGGTTTTTTTTGACAATTCGTCATCAAACAGTTCGTATGCTTTTTCAAAATGATTCCTGTTCTCATAGACAAAATCATGGTTCATAAAATGTTCCGGAATATTCAGAAAATCAGGAACATCAATGGTGATCAATGATGTAATCCCTTTTTCCCTAAATCGCTCTATCACTTGGGGGTAATTGGAAATACCGATTATGATATTCAAGTCATCAGCCCGGTCCAAAACATCTTCAATACTTATCACCTCTATCCCCATGTAGCTATCACTCTGCTTGTAAGCCCGATCAACGGCCATTTTAAAAACCGGGATTCCCAGAGCATTCAGATACTTATAAACAACATACGCATAAACACTCGCTCCATAAATGATCACGGGCTTATTGGATTGCCGGAGCTCTTGAAGAATAAGATCCTGCCGGTTTTCTTGATTCGTTACTATTTTATCTAACAACTTCATTTAAATTCGTTTGGAAACAGGAAATTTTGGAGGCGGCGGATACTTTGGGTTGATGTTTTCCCGGAAAAAAATGTCTTGTTCTCCTTGTTTTATTTTAATAATGTCTGTTGTCGTTTCCGGCTTGGTGGAAAATACTTCCGTTACATACCTTTTCTGCCCATCTATCATTAATATCGCTCCATTGTATTGCCTCTGGCAGCGGATTTTACGGTCCATCACAACAACAGAATCTTTTACCGGATCAATCGTAAAATCAATTTCTGTTACCCATGGTCTGTAATCACCATCTTCAATTTCTTTTCCACGGATATTTCCGATGATGAACTGATATGTCGATTCTATCAATTCCGGGAGTCCTCCCTCTAATTTTGCTTTGACACTTTGCGTATCATCGTCCGGTAAAATTTGCACATCGTATGTACTGATCAAAACGCCGGCATCTATTTTATCATTGATTTGATGCAATGACATGGTCGTAGTTTCAAATCCGAGTAAGATGGGCCATACATCAGGATTTGGTCCCCGGTTAAGTTTCAGATCGCCCCGGTGCAAATTATAAAAGTTGTATTTGGCCGTTAAACCGGCCGGCACAAGCATATCGAGCTGATAAATAAAGAAGGGCATGGACTCATCGTAGGCATGAACCAGTGTTTTGAAATCTTTGATCCAATCGAACAGCTTAACCTGGAGGTTTAAACTTTCAGCAACCTGGATCAGTTCATCAGTCACTCTTTTCTTCAGGCAGAGCACATCTACAACAGAGAATCTAGCAGACTCGGCTAGTTTTTTGAGTCCCAGGGGAGATGAACCAATGAATACAATATCCATGCGAATCAATTATTCTTTTACGACATATGCATTCGGCATCCACGAATTCGGAAGGGTTTTTACTTTCGCATTTGGCAATAATTCTCTTACCGACAAGGTTTCTCCGGGTCCCAATTCATGATTGTACTGATCGAACACCATGATACCTCCGGGAGTAAGTCGCTCCCAAAATAGCGGAATACAGTTTTGCATAATCTCGTACATACCTGAATCCATAAATACCAATTTAAACTGAAGGTGCTTGAATTCATCAAAGAATTCCTGAAGCGCATTGCTTGTTAAATCAATACTATGTATTCTTACAATATGATCCAGCTTTTGCAGAGCTACCAGTTCCATCAAATCGTCATAGCTGCATTGGTATCCGCCTTCCGGTACGAGTTCGGAATCGTTTTCACCACCTTTCCCGGTACCTTTAAACCAATCGAACCCATGAACCTGAGTTAGTGATTCGCTTTCAAATACATGAACCAATTTTGCAAAAAGCATGGTACCTGCGCCTTTATAAACACCTATTTCGGCGACATGGCCGGCTACGTTGCTAACCATTTTGTAGTATTCATACATGGTAAACATCCTGTGCAATGCCATGTGTCCCGCATAGGCCGTATAATGTTCCAGCAGATCAAGCGTATCAATGTTTTTATCCTTCAGGTAGTTTAGGTACTTATAGAAGTCTTCTCGCCGGCTGTCGAATTTAACACTTTCAAATTGACCGTATTTATGCTTTAGTTTATCCATAGTATGTATTTTAATCTTGAATTATATAACTAATCCCCCGTTTACGTTAAGGGTCTCTCCATTAAAAAAGTCGTTCTCAATGGCAAATTTTGCTGCCAGCACGACTTCACTGATCTCCCCTGTCCGTTTCAGCGGTGTTTTATCGATCCAGTTGGCCAGCATTTTTTCCTCCAGCGCATCGTGTGTGCCGAGGGTATTCATAAATCCCGGGGCGATGGAAACCGACCGAATTCCGAATCCGCCCAATTCCTTGGCCCACACCTTGCTCATCGCCTCTACGGCTGCTTTTGTAGCTGCATAAGCAGTTTGCCCTGCATTTCCGCGGGCTGCAATGGAGCTGATGTTAATAATAACCCCTTTGTTTCGATTCCTGATCATTTTATTGGTCACGGAACGGGTCATATAGAAAACCGCATTTTGATTCACCTGAACCACCTGATCCCACAATTCCACAGCATGTCTGCTATCCGGACGGCTCAGCAGATTCACCAAAGGGGCATTCTTCATGATCCCTGCATTGTTGATCAGTACATTCACAGAAGGATTTGCTTCATACACTTCATCAATGGCTTTTTCGACAGTTTCATTATCAGTCACATCACATAAAAACGTTTGAATGGAAGGTTGTTCGGCTTTCAATTGAGCCAGAGCGGCTTCATTGATGTCCAGGGCAAAAACTCCAGCTCCCTCACCTGCAAAGAAGAGCGACATCGCTTTCCCGAAACCGGAAGCGGCTCCTGTAATGATGATATTTGCCTGACTTAATTCCATCAGAGGTATTTGGCTACTGTAGAACGAATGGCATTGAAACTGATCATCTCCGCGATATCGTCGCCTGACAATTCAATTCCAAAAGCATCTTCAATGGCTACAATCAAATTCATGTGTGTTAACGAATCCCAGTTATTGACATCATCCATGGTAAGATCTTCCGTAGTTTTTTCCATCGGTACCTTCAGGGTATCTGCCAGAATTTGGTTAATTTTTTCTTCCATTATTACTTATTTATACTCTAAAACAAGACGACATTCTTGTAAATTGATCTGAATTTAAACGATGTGGTTCCGTCGGACCAACCATCAAAACCGTTTTATCCGGGAGGCTTTTCGTTGTTAATGTAGCCGCTCCGATCATGCATTGCCGGCCGATCTTCACTTCATTACCGATCACCGCGCCCAGTCCGACAAACGTACTTTCTCCCAAATCGACAATACCACCGATCTGGCACCCTCCGGTTAACCAACAATGATCGTGAATAACTGCATGGTGGCCGACCATAGCTCCCCCCCATACAAACACATTACTTCCGAATTTTACACAGGGCTGTACTACGGCATTATCCATCACGATACTATTTTCGCCGATCGTAAAATCACCCTTTACATAAGGGCTGACATAGGAGGCGAAACGATATCCCAGTTGTTTGAAGTGATCGTATTTTGAACTCCTTAATTTATTAATAGCCTGATAGCCTGTTGCAACAAAAACGGTGTAATCAGTAGCCGGATAGCTCTTTTCGACATCAGACAAACCAACCAATGGTTTACCTAAGAAGGTACCTGCCGATGCAAAAGCGTCGTCCACAACGTAAGCAGCAATCGTATATTCCGAATCCCGTTCAAAAAAGTAGCTAACCGATTCGGAAATTTTTCCCGCTCCAAATATGATCAGTTGTTTCTTATCCATTCAATGCTTCTTTTAGTTTTAGCCGGTCGATCTTCCCGTTTTGATTTTTAGGCAAGTGTTCCATGTAAAAATACAGATCGGGAAGCATGTACGAAGGTAAGTACTTTTTTAAAACTTCCGTGATTTTATTGTCATTCTCCTCTCCGGAACTCAGGCAGGCAATTATTTTTGAGGGATATTTTTCCGTATCCAGGTACACCACGGCACTCTCTTTGATGAAGGAAATCGCATTGAAAGCGTTCTCTATTTCTTCCAGTTCGATCCGGTAGCCCATCCGTTTGATCTGGTTATCCTTTCTGCCGCAGAACAGAAACATACCGGTATCCTGATCTTGTCTTACCAGATCTCCACTTTGATAGACCATCTCCCGATGGGAAGAAATGACCGGATTATCAATGAACACCTCATGGGTCTTTTCCGGGTTATTGTAGTATCCGATTCCTACATTGGGACCGCCGATGCATAGTTCTCCGATCTCACCGTAAGGCACTTCCCGTCCATCCTTTCCGACAACCAATCCGTAAAAATTGGGTGCCATATGTCCCAGAGGGAGGAGATCGTCGCTTTGCATATCGTATTCGGAAACATCATAGGAAGAGCATATACAAGTACATTCGGTAGGGCCGTATACATTAACGAAGCGAACACGATCGCTCCAATAAGCCCACAATTTCCGAAGCTGGTTCTTTGGAAATCCTTCACCACCGTAGGTAACTACCCGGAGAGAAGGCAGGTCTTCTTTTTTAAGCGCCCTCATGTTCAACACATACACCAACATGGAAGGAACACTGAACCAGACTGTAGGCTCAACAGTATTGAGAGCGTCCAGTAATTTCCGCGGATTGCGGGTAAGTTGCTCGCCCACGGGAACCAAGGCTGCTCCGGTAAAAACGGACGAGTAAAAATCAAAAACGGAATTATCAAAGTGCATCGGATTGATGTTCGTAAAAACATCATCGACAGTTGTTTCGTAAGTGGTTTTTGACCACTCAATAAAATTTAATATGTTTTGGTGGGAAATAACCACCCCTTTTGGAAAACCGGTCGACCCGGAAGTAAACATGATGTATA
>JAGQZT010000129.1 GCA_020435335.1 Flavobacteriales bacterium
CCTCGTGTTCGTGCTGTGCGTTGATGAAAGCCTGTACTTTTTTGCGGGCTACTTCATAAGCCTCGGTTGCTTGTTGGCTCAGGGTGTGGATGCCACGGTGGATGTTCGCATTGTCATGCGTATAATACGTTTCGATGGCATCAATCACCGATTTCGGTTTTTGAGCCGTAGCACCGTTATCGAAATAAACCAAAGGTTTGCCATTCACTTCCCGATTCAGGATGGGAAAATCGGCTCTGATTTTTTCAATATTGAGTATGTCGGTTGGTGTTGACATCATTTGGTGAATCGGGCTTCAATTTTGGTATTGATGTATTCCTCCAGGGCTTCGATCGTGATCTTTTCCAGTGCGTCCTTGGCAAAGGCATTGATCATTAAGTTGATCGCATTACGCTTGCTGATCCCTCTCGATTGCAAATAGAAGATGGCTTCGTCATCGATCTGTCCGGTAGTAGAACCGTGACTGCATTTTACGTCGTCGGCATAGATTTCCAGTTCCGGTTTGGAATTCACCGTAGCATTGTCCGAGAGCAGGATGTTGTTGTTCTGCTGGAAAGCATTGGTGATCTGAGCATCCTGACGCACGAAGACTTTACCGTTGAATACGCCGGTTGATTCATCGTCTAAAACGCCTTTATATACCTCATTCGAATTGCAATGAGGTTGTTTGTGATCGATAACCGTGTGGTTATCGATGTGATCTTTCCCTTTACCCAAATAGAGTCCGCCGAGGTTCGTTTCACAATAGGTTCCGTTTACCTCTACGTTGAGGTTGTTGCGCATCAATGTTCCGTTGAAGGTGGCTGTATTAACGGTAAACCGGCTGTTTGATTCCTGATAGACCTGTTCGGTGGCAATCTGGTAATTATCCGGGCCAAATGACTGGATTTTGTTGTATTCCACCGAGGCGTTTTCGGCCACGTAAAACTCAGCAATGCTGTTGGTAAAAGATTCCTGGGCTTCAATAGTCACAAAGCTTTCAATGAGTTTGATCTGGCTGTCCGGAGCACTTACGATCAGATTCCGGGGTTGAACGATGTTTTGATTTCCCGTGGTGATGTTGAGCACGTGATAAGGCTTTTCGGCAACAATTCCCTTTTCCACTTCCAGATAAATGCCATCGGTATGGTAGGCATTGTTCAGTTCCATGAAGATTTCTCCCTGCTGAACGGTGTATTGATTAAAATGCTTTGTAAAAGCAGTCCGGCTCGCCGTTTTAGCTTCCTGCAAAGCAAGTACGGTAACACCGGGTTGAGAGCTAAAAGAAGATAATTCGGCCTTGAATCGTCCATTAACAAGCACCAGTATATGCGCATCCAGTCCGGGAATCAGGAATGGAGTTGGGTCAACGGTCGCGGCAGATTGTGCGGTGTAGGTCTTGTTGGTAACCTTACCTAACCGGGTATATTTCCAGTATTCCGTTTTACTTGTTGGGAATTCCAGGTCGGCAAGGGCGGTTCTGGCAGCCTGACGCAGGGTCTTGAAATGCTCATTTTCAGCATGAAAAGTCAGCGCATTCAGCTGTTCGATTATCAGGTCTTTTTTGGTTAGTTCAGCAATCATTTTTCTTTGTTTCAAGTTTGATGTTCTTAGTTTCGGATGGTTGTTCAACCTTGAACTTTAAACTTTTAACTCATTTTTGATCCAGTCGTATCCTTTTTCTTCCAGTTCCAGGGCCAGTTCCTTGGTTCCTGATTTTACAATCCGTCCGTTGTACAGCACGTGTACGAAATCAGGTACGATGTAGTCGAGCAGGCGCTGGTAATGCGTGATCACGATGGTTGCATTTTCGGGAGACTTCAATTTGTTTACACCATTGGCAACGATCTTTAAGGCATCGATATCGAGTCCGGAATCCGTTTCATCCAAAATGGAGAGTTTGGGTTCCAGCATGGCCATTTGGAAGATTTCGTTCCGTTTCTTTTCCCCGCCGGAAAACCCTTCGTTTACAGATCGGTTGGCCAGTTTGGCATCCAGTTCCACCAGGGCGGATTTTTCTTTTACCAGACTCAGGAACTCCTTGGCGCTAACAGGCTCCTGCTTGTTATAGTCCCGTTTTTCATTGATGGCGGTTTTCAAGAAATTGATGTTGCTCACTCCCGGAATTTCAACAGGATACTGGAAGGCTAGAAAAACACCCTCATTAGCCCGTTCTTCAGGAGCTAAATCCAACAGATCTTTGCCGTTAAACAATACTTCTCCTTCGGTCACTTCATATGCTTCACGTCCGGCCAGTACGGAAGAAAGCGTGCTTTTTCCCGAACCGTTTGGTCCCATGATCGCGTGTACCTCACCGGCTTTCACTTCCAGGTTAATTCCTTTCAGGATTTCTTTATCCTCAACCTTTGCATGTAAATTTTTAATTTGTAACATCGTTCTCCTTCTTATTCTTTGATTATTGTTCCCCAGTTCTTATCGGCTGTCGACTGCATATTGGGTTCGTTTTTAGTCCATTTCTTTTTGGTGTTGATGCCAAAGGCATTGTAAAACACGTATAATTTTCCGTCTGTGATTTTGTAGGTCAGCGGATCAGCTTCCATCAGTTGTGGCTCTTCTTTGGCTAACGCATAAGCACACCATCCGCCATATTGGGGTTCGTACTTTTCCGGGTTGGCTTTAAAGATCGCCTGACTTTTTTCCGTCAGGAAATAGTAGGTAATGCCTTTGTAGGTGTAGGCAAATTCTTTTTTGCCTTCAACGGGTTTGTTTACGAAATAAGAAACCGGATCATATCCCGAAAGAGCAACATTATCGGTTAAATTATAGTGTTTTTTTCGGGCTGTTTCATCCTGGGCAAAACTGCTCAGTTGAAGGGTGCACAGGAAAAGTAATATCAGTATTCTCATGGTTCGTTGGTTTAGTGGTTATCCGACACTGCCTTCCAGGCTTATTTCCAGTAATTTTTGGGCCTCAACGGCAAACTCCATCGGAAGTTTGTTCAATACTTCCTTGCAATAGCCGTTTACGATCAGGTTGATGGCTTTTTCAGTATCTATTCCACGCTGGTTGC
>JAGQZT010000130.1 GCA_020435335.1 Flavobacteriales bacterium
CCGGGAGTGGTAGCATCCAAAAGAGTGCTGCTGCCAAGGCATATTTCCACATCCGGTCCACCTAAAGCGGTTAACTGGCACCATTTAATGGTTGAATAATCTTTAAAAGACGCAGGATCTGTGCTGGTTCCTGTAACATAGATGCTTTCGTTGGCGTCAATTTCCATGGCAAAAGCCTGGTCACTGTTGCTTGCCGGTCCGTCGAACCGGGCTTTCCACTGAATGTTTCCGTTGGCAGTATCGTATTTAAGCGTAAGGTAATCATTGTTGGTTCCGTTTCCGGCACTGTACCCTGTAACATACAAAGCTCCGGAAGTTCCCAGGCGCATTTGTTGAGCATCGTCATATCCACTGGCCGGTCCATCGTAAGTGTCTCTCCATACCTGGTTACCTGCTGCGTCATATTTAATGGTTACCATATTTTCGGCAGATCCGCCCAGTCCCATACTTCTTCCCGCAACGTATACATTTTGGTTGCCGTCGGCGAGAATGTCGAATGCTTTATCTTCATCATGGAGTGGACCATCGTAGGTTCTGGCCCATTGCTGGGTTCCGCTGCTGTTAATCATGATGGTAACGAAATCATTTTCCGTTGCCAACCCACCATAAGAAGCCCCCGCTACATATACGTTGTTTAACGCGTCAACAAATAAAGCTTCGGGAACATCAAAGAAGTTCAGGGTGCCATTGTATCGCGACACCCATTGTTGGGCACCTGAATTGTTATATTTGACAGTAGCAATGTCGAGATCGGTTCCGCTTCCCATACTGTGACCGCTTACATAAACATTGAACGAAGCATCCAGCTTAATCTGAGTTGCCGCATCAACACTGTTTCCCGGGCCGTTGTATGCCGTTGCCCATTGTTGAGCTCCGGCGCTGTTATATTTAATGGTCATGTAATTCGTTCCCTGCGAACCGGCATCACTGCTTCCGGTTACATAGGTATTTCCGGCATTGTCGATGGCAATACCGTATGCTTCATCGAAACCATTTCCCGTACCGTTATATAGGGTTGCCCACTGTTGGGCTCCGCTGCTGTTGTATTTAATGGTTACGTAGTCATAATTCGGGCCGCTGGAAGCGGTGTAACCGGTAACATAAACATTTCCGCTGTTATCCACTGCAATATCCCGCCCTTCGTCAAGTGCACTTGCAGATCCGTTAAATGTAGCAGCCCATTGTTGGTTCCCCAGGGCATCGTATTTAATGGTTACAATATCGTAACCGTTGGTAGCATTGGTATATGAAGTTCCTGTTACGTACACGTTTCCGTTTGCATCAACTGCTATTTCCTTTCCTGAATCGGTGTTCACTCCTGAACCGGTAAACCGGGATTCCCAAAGGACATTGATTTGACCATTTATACTGTTAAAGGCCATAAAAAAACCGATAAAGATTATAGCTTTATAAAAAGATTTTTTTGCTTGAGCATTTCTCATCATGGAAAAAGTTAAAAAATTTCAGCTGAACAAAGATAGGTAAATAATTGCTCGAAGCAAGTTTAATAGCTAACATCGATAGATGAATTTGTTGTTTTTATCGATAATTAGCATTATATGATTAAATTTTTTAGCTTTGCAAGGCTTTAACTGACTGACTAATGAGATTGATCAAGAATATACTCATCGTTACCCTATTTTTACTGGCTCCTTATATTGCCAAATCTACCCACGTGGTAGGAGGCTCGTTGACGTATGAGCATCTGGGTGGTTCTACATACCGGATTACATTTAAAATGTATCGCGATTGCAGCCCTTCCAGTGTTCAGCTCCCCAACAGTGTAAGAATCGAAGTAAGACAACCTAACGGTGCCAGCTTTTCTCCGGATAAAGACATCGTAATCCCCAAAACACAGGTTCAGGTATTGAACCCCCCCATTGATACTTGTGCTTTCGATCCCGGAATTTGTGTTGAAGAAGCTATTTATTCAACCATTGTGAACAACCTGCCTCCCAATCCCGGAGGGTATCATTTGTTCTTCCAAACCTGTTGCCGGAATGCCAGTTTGGTGAATTGTAACAATCCGCTCAACACCGGGGAAAGTTTCTACACCTTTATCCCCGATAATAGTACAACCTTAACCAATTCGAGCCCTCAGTGGAAAAACTTCCCGCCGGTATACGTTTGCCAGGGTAATCCGTTGGTGTTCGATCACGGTGCAACAGACAAGGATGGTGATTCGTTAGCTTATTCATTCTACAACCCATTTGATGATAATGCCCCCACATTTCCAGGCAACGTTGCTACATTTACACCGATCACATACAACGGCGGTTACACGGCGAACAACCCGCTAGGCGGGGGAGGGTTTGTCGTAAATCCTACTACTGGTGTTATTACCGGAACACCTCCGGCTTTAGGGCAATATGTTGTTGGGGTAAAAGTAGACGAATACCGAAATGGTGTGAAGATCAATACCGTTTACCGTGATTTCCAGTTCAATGTGATCAATTGTCCTCCGCTCCCATATCCGGGAATCGGACCGATGCAAGGGTGTTCGGGAACGGCTGTAAACTTTACCAACACCAGTACGCCGCTTACAGGGAATTCATTCTACTGGGATTTCGGGGATCTGACATCTACCTCCGATACGTCTAATGCCGTTAACCCGTCATACACGTATCCAAGTATCGGTACTTATGTTGTTATGCTCGTTGCTCAGGCGCACACACCTTGTGCGGATACCATTTACGATACGCTGGTCGTTTCGGGTGTAACTCCTGATTTTACACTTACGGATTCGACTTGTGTCAACACGCCGGTTAACTTTAACGATATTTCGACTCCAACAGCGAACGCAACCATTAATAGCTGGCAGTGGGACTTCGGAGATGGTGGTTCGGCCGTTACGCCAAACCCCGGACATACATATACCACACCCGGAACATACCCGGTTCAGTTGATAGTAGGAACCAATACGGGTTGTATGGATTCCATAACCAAGAACATATTTGTTCAGGGCTTGCCACAGGCTGTGGCCAATGATACGTTTGCCTGTATTTCCAATCCGGTAACTCAATTAAACGGTATGGTAAGCGGCGCCTCCGGAGGAATCTGGACTACACTTGGTTCAGGATCTTTCAGTCCAAACAATTCCACACTAAACCCGACCTATTCACCTTCAAATGCCGATACGGCTGCAGGTTTTGTCACACTTATTTTATCTACAACAGGAAATGGTTTCTGCCCGTCTCATTCCGATACGATGATCTTGTCTTTTTCAATCGGAATAACGGCCAATGCAGGCCCCGATATCGCTGTGTGTAAAGATACCGCAGGGGTTCCTTTAAGCGGAACCATTTTAACTGCTTCGGGAGGGCAATGGGTTTCCAGCGGAACAGGAACATTCTCTCCAAACCCGTTTGACATGAATGCCGTTTACATCCCGAGCTCGGCTGATACGACTTCAGGATCGGTTCTTATCTACCTGAACTCGATTGGAAACGGAAACTGTGTTCCGGATTCGGACACCTTACTGGTAACGTTTACTTCTACGCCAACAGCATCCATTATGTCTAATGATACCGCATGCGCCGGATTCAAAATATTCCCTGTGAGTGCAAACTCCACAACGGGTAGTGGCTACTGGCAAACTCTTGGTTCCGGGAACTTTACACCAAGTGATTCCCTGAACAGCACCGGGTATTTAGCCGATTCACTTGATAATTTTAACGGAAGTGTTACCTTAATTTTCACATCAACTAATAACGGCGGATGTAAAGCGTATTCCGATACCCTGAATATTGCACTGATCCCGGCGCCTGGTGCCGATTTCAATTTCGCTTCCGTTTGTCCGAAGGATACGGTGTTCTTTTTGGATAATTCCAACTTTACGGATCCGATTATTTCCTGGGACTGGGACTTTAATAACGGGTTCATTGACAACCTTCAGAATACGGCCACCACTTATGATACGGCCGGAACATACAATGTCAGTCTCATTGTCGAGTCGGCAAACGGTTGTATCGATACCATTGTAAAACCGGTTCTGATTTATGCGAATCCGGATGCTCAGTTCAATGTAAACGGCGTTTGTCAGGGAGTGGGAAGTGTATTTGCCGATTCTTCCAGCGTGAGCGGATCCAACATTACTTCCTGGTATTGGGATTTTGGTGACGGCAACGGTACCGATACGGCTCAGAACCCACTTTATGTTTATAACAATAATGGCATTTTCAACGTGAGCCTCATCGTTCAATCCGCTCAGGGTTGTTGGGATACGATCGTTAATCCGGTCACTATTCAGTCTCCGCCAACGGCTAATTATTCCAGCGCACCGACATCGGTTAAAATCGGAGAAAACTTCAACTTTACCGATTTATCGTTCACCAACATTGTGAGCTGGTACTGGGATTTTGGAGACACGTTAGGGACTTCTATTTTGCAGCACCCAACCTATAATTACTCAACATCCGGAAACTTTACGGTTTGTTTACGGGTAACCGACAATTCCGGGTGTATGGATTCCATTTGTAATGATGTTATCGTGTTTATGCCGCCTCAGGTGCCGAATGCGTTCTCACCGAACGGACAGGGTGCCAACAATGTGTTTAGCGTGTTAGGCGGGCCATATAAAGAACTGGAGTTTAAAATTTATAACAACTGGGGTGAATTGATCTTTGAATCCAACGACCAGGCTATTGGTTGGGATGGTACCCGAAACGGGGAGGATCAGCCGGTTGGTGTATATGTTTACACGGTTCGTGCTGTCACATTAGACGATGAACAACACACCATAAAAGGAGATGTTACATTATTGAGGTAATGCGTATGATGAGAAAATATTATTTATTCTTCGTGGTAGTGATAATCGGAACAAGTGTCAAAGCACAAGATTTTCACTTGTCTCAGTACGATGCCGCTCCGTTGTTCTTAAATCCTGCTCTTGTCGGGCAATTTGAAGGAAAATACCGGGTGCATGGTCATTACAGAACACAATGGGGGAGCGTTTCTTCCAAATCGTTTAAAACGGCAGCTATTTCGTTTGATATGCCTTTCGACAAATTTGCATTTGGTGCTCAGGTATTGAACAGAAGAGCGGGAGCAGGTGACTATAACGACCTGGGTATTTTGCTGAATGGAGGTTATAGTTTTACGTTTGATAAACAGGAGACCCACAAACTTTCTCTGGGCGTTCAGGCCGGAGTTATTCAGAAAAGCATTAACTATGGCAATCTTTATTTCGAGAGCCAGTATACAACAAACAACGGAGGTACTTTTGATCAATCGCTGCCAACGGGAGAGGATTTTGGAAAAAATAACTTCTGGATTCCGGATGTGAATGCAGGTTTTGTTTATTACTACGGGAAGGATCAGGTTCGAATCAATCCGTTTGTGGGGGCTTCTGCTTTTCACTTAACCCAGCCGAAGGAAACATTTTATACAACCGATAACAAGTTACCAATGCGCTATCTGGCTCATGCCGGTGCTAAGGTGAATCTGTCTGAAAAAATACAATTCATGCCAAAGGTGCTGTGGATGCGTCAGCGAAACGCGCAGGAGATTAATTACGGTTTGATGGTGCACTATCATTTGAGCGGTGCAGGAGTCATCATTCTGTTAGGGCCTACCCTCAGGTCATCGGATGCCTTTATCATTGAAGGAGGCGCCAAATTCGGCAATTACGAAGCAAAAGTAAGCTATGATTTCAATACATCATCGCTGAGCGATTTCTCAGATGGGAAAGGAGGTTTTGAAATCTCCCTGACTTACATCCCGCGAATATTTAAACCAAACCCAATTCAAAACTGTCCGAGAATATGAGAGTGAGTAAGGTGTTGATAGTGCTGTTGATGGCGTTTGGTCAAACCGTGTTTGCACAAACCAAGGCAGATATCATTGAACAAGGCGATAACGCCTATAAGAATGAAAACTATGCTTCAGCAGCGTATTTTTATAAGCGTGTCATTGACAAGAAAGGCGTGTCCAGCGGACTGGTACACCCGTACGAAGCGAAGGCGTGGGTTGCCCCTCCAAAGAAGAACAAGAAAGATTCCACGGATGTTAAACTGGACACGAATGCATACGCCGGCAACGAAGTGGTTCTGCATAAACTGGCCAATTCCTATTTAAAGAATCACGATTACCAAAAGGCAGAACAATGGTATGCCATTGCGGTTAATTACCCGATTGACGTGGTGGAGGATGACGCTTTTGATCACTTGCCTGAAGCCAGGCTATGGTATGGAGAGTCGTTGATGCGCAACGGAAAATACGATGATGCCCTGAAACAATTTGAGGCCTTTAAACAGGAAACCTCCAATCTGGAAATGGCTAAACGAGCCGACAAAGGAATTCTCGGATGTTATTTTGCAGAGGATCCCAGTTCGGAGAACCCCGAAGCAGAAGTACTGCCTGCAGATTCCAATATGAACTTCGGAACCTCCAGCTATGGCGTCAATTATTTTGGCGATGAAACCACCCTGATATTCTCTGCCGCGGGACCAGGTGGCACCATTGACGATGAAAAAACTCAAAACAGTAATTTTTTAAGTGATTTCTACATCACGCAGTCGTTGATGGATGAAGGATTCGGTAAACCCAATAATTTGAGAATGCCAATCAATACGGCCAACAATGAAGGAGCCGGGGTACTTTCGATCGATCGGACCACATTCTACTTTACCCGCCAATCCAATGTAAACAACAGAGAGGTAGCTATTTGGGTAAGTAAAAACTTCAATAATCAGTGGTTGCAACCGTTAAAACTGGATAATAAAGTAAATGCAGACGGATACAAGTCCATGCACCCTGCCTTATCACTTGACGGGGATGTGCTCTATTTTTCTTCCGACAGACCGGGTGGTCAGGGAGGAATGGATATCTGGTACTGCAATGTGGATGAATACGGAGGATTGAGCGACCCGATTAACATGGGCCCATACATCAATACAAGCGGAGATGAAGTAACACCGTACTACAATTTTTTCACCAAGACCTTGTATTTTTCATCGGATGCTCTCGGCGGAATCGGCGGGCTCGACATCTACAAAACCACCTACAACGAAGATGATGAAACCTGGAGCAACCCTAAGAACCTGGGGAAACCTTTCAATTCGACGAAGGATGATGCTTATTTTATCATCGATAAAGCTCAGAAAACGGGTTATTTATCGTCTGATCGTTCTCAGTGTAATTGCGGCGAGGAATATCAGGGATCTACCTATTGCTACAAAATCTTCAAGTTCGGTCAGCCCGATATGAAATTCAGCATCAGTGGTACTGTATTCAATGCGGAGACCGATGAGGTTATTCCGAATGCACTCATCTCCTTCAAAGATATTCGAGGCAAGATGGAGCCGTTCTTCCTGACGACAGATGAGAATGGTAACTACGAAAGAGACCTGGAAGTAGGATGGGAACTTTTCTTAAAGGCTCAGAAAGCGAAATACTTCGGGGATGCCGCTTCTATTTCAACGCAAGGATTAACCGAATCCAAGCATTTCTTACAGGACTTCTTCCTGACTCCGATTCCGATGGGTGAGATTGAGATACCCGGTATTGAATACGATTTCGACGCAGCCACACTACGTCCTAAATCGAAAGAAATCCTGGATGAATTGGTACAGTTCCTGGAGCTGAACGACAACATTACCATTGAAATCCGCTCACATACGGATAGCCGTGGTAACGACGATTACAACTTGAATCTTTCCAATAAACGAGCTGCTTCGGTGGTGAAATACCTAGTAGAGCACGGAATTAATCCTGCTCGTCTGGAATCAATCGGTATGGGAGAGAAAGAACCGCTGGACGATTGTTCACAATATCCTGACTGTGGAGATACCGGAAATAGCGATTGCGATTGCCATCAAAAGAATCGTAGAACCGCATTTAAGACCACCAGCGAAGATTTCAAGGACGTTTTTAAAGGGAATTGATCCTTTTTGCGTTAACTTTGTCTAAACTTATTCGGTAAATTAAGCAACTTACCGCGTATAATTTCGTCTGTTATTATATCAAACGATATTCTTAAATGAGGTTATTAATTACATTAGCACTCCTTTTTTCCCTTTCTGTGCCTTCGCTGAAAGCGCAGTTATGCCTGGGTGACGACGAGACGATTTGCCTCGGCCAGCCCATTACCATTTCAGCTGTTTGCAGCGGAGGCGGTAGCCCTGTGTTTTTACTCGACAGCATGCAGCAGGTGTCATTAACCGATGATCAGTACAGTGGTGTGATCAACATCGGCTTTCCATTTACTTTCTATGGGGTTGCCTACAACCAGCTGGTGATTGCGTCCAATAATTACTTAACATTCGATCTTACTCAGGCAAATGGATACTCTCCTTGGTCCATTTCTTCCGCTGCACCCAGTTCGGCTCTACCGATGAATGTTGTGATGGGGCCTTATCAGGATATAAACCCCGGATTAGGGGGTACTATTGAGTATGGCACTTATGGTACAGCACCGAACAGACGTTTTGTGGTAAGGTATAACCAGGTACCGATGTTCTCCTGTACACAGGATTTGTTCTGTTCGACCATGATGCTGTACGAAGGAACCAATAACATAGAGATCTACATCGATAACAAACCCTTATGTCCGACCTGGAACAGTGGGGTTGCCATTGAAGGTGTACAAAACTCCACCGGTAGCCTGGCTGCGATTGTTCCGGGCAGAAATTTTCCTACTCAATGGACTGCTTCCGCGGATGCCGTTCAACTTATTCCTTCAGGCGGGAACTATAACATCAATACCATTAGTTATGTTCCATCCCTGCTTGCCAGTGGTATTCAATGGTGGGATACCGATGGTAATTTTTTAGGAACAGGCTTTGAAATAACCGTAACCCCAACTAATGATACAACAGGTTACTATGTGGTTTATGACCAGTGTTATACGATAGGCGGAGGCCCCGGGAACACGGATACGGCCTGGGTTTATACCGATCGGCCCGATGTATTCGCAATAGCTACCGATATCACCTGTGTGGATACGGTAGGAACAGCTACTGCTTTTGCTACGGGTTATCAACCGTTATTCTACCAATGGAATGATCCTATGGCTCAAATCGGGCCTGTTGCCACAAATTTACATGCCGGAACTTACATGGTTATGGTTACCGATTCAAACGGATGTACCAACCAGGCAGTAGTTACCGTGGATTCTCTGGAATATACCCTGAATACCACCGGAATTACCGCCCTGTGTTTTGGCGACAGCTCGGGTTCCGCCACCGTTTCGGTAACACCGTTTGATACGGCTATTACATACCTGTGGGATGCCGGTACCGGCTTTCAAACCGGAGATACGGCTTTTAATCTGCCTGCAGGAACCTATACGGTTATCATGACCGATTCTCTCGGATGTCAGGATTCCGCTACAGTAACTGTTACAGAGCCGACTCCGTTATCCATTTTGGATTCCATTATTCCACCGACCTGCAACGGAGGTAATAACGGATCCATTACGCTCACGGTTTCCGGAGGAACACCGAATTATACCTACTCCTGGGGAAGTAACCAGTTGAGTGGATTAAATGCAGGAAATTACTCCTGTGTGGTAACCGATCAAAATGGTTGTACCGATTCCGCCTCTTTCACCGTAACCGAACCGCAGGCGATGACCCTATTACTGGACACGCAATCCGCATCCTGCGGCTTAAGTGACGGAGCGGTTTATGCCTATGTGCAGGGAGGAACACCGTCCTACAGTTATGTGTGGACTCCCGGAGGGGCTGGAAACGACAGTTTGATGAACGTAGGAACCGGTATGTATTCACTTACAGTTACGGATTCAAACGGGTGCACCGTTACCGATTCAGCGTTTGTTGATGAGTACAAAGATTTTTATGTTGATTTTTCATTGACTCCGGATCAGGGAATAACTCCTTTGCAGGTTGCTTTCTCCAATTACTCAACCAATTGCACCACGTATTATTGGGACTTCGGAAATGGGAACACGTCGTTTAATGCTTTCCCGGCGGATGAAACCTATACCCAGGAAGGAACCTATCAGGTGATGTTGATCGGATGTAATTCGTCCGGACTCGATCGTTGCTGCGATACCGTTATAAAAACGGTGCTGGTAGAACACCATTCCGCCTGTTCCTGGTCGAATGTATTTACGCCTAACGGGGATAATTTCAACGATGAGTTTGTGATCGATTGTGATAAGATTGTTGACTTTTACATTCAGATTTACAACCGTTGGGGAGAAGAGGTGTTCGAATCGAATGACATCAACATTTCCTGGGATGGTAAAAAAGGAGGGCGTGAAGTGCCGGACGGAACCTATTTCTTCTTGATCCGGGCTAAAGGGATCGATGATATCGAGTGGAACCACCAGGGCTATGTCTCCCTCATCCGTTAATCATTCTTCATCGCGTGTGGCTTCGAGTCTTTCGATGGCCTCATCCCGGGCAGCATCTTCAATCATTTTATTCAAACTGATGTTCTCCAGTCCCGGAATAATAGCCGGAGCCAGAGAGCTTACGGGCTTGTAGAGCAACGAAGACTCTTCCATTTCAGGTTCAATGAAACCGATCTCGGAATTGATGTTATTGACTAACGTTAAGATGATGCTGATGATGAGGGTAAATTTCAATACGCCAAAAGCCATTCCCGCCAGTTTATTAATTGTGCTTAACGCAACGGCTTTGGCCAGTTTCTGAATCAGTTTAGCCAGTAAAAATACCAAGATGACGATCAGGATAAAAGTTAATGAAAAGGAAATAAGCGGCATCAGTTTTTCAGAAATGGAAAACATCTCACCGAGGTAATGAGCGGAAACCGAAGAGAACTTAACACCTCCCCACACCCCGAGGAACAAGGCAAGTAAAGATGCCACTTCAACAATAAGCCCCTTTTTAAAGCCTTTAAATCCGCCCCACAGCAAGGGGATGATGATCAGAATATCGAAATAATTCATAAGATAAAGCTATTGGAATAAGCGGCACGGCGTTTCAGGTGCGGCAACATTTTATTAAAATGAAAATGTTTATACCGGGAAATAAGTCTGTAATTTTGTTTCATGCAGGATGAATTAAAAACGCGCTGGTCTCAGGTAGAACAAATGGTAGCCGAACGTTTCGGTGAGAAGCTGGATGTTCAAACCATTCTGTTTCTTATCGGATTACAGGAGCTGGGGTTGGGAGATAAGAAATACGCCAAGGAAGAAAAGGTCGATATTATTCACATCGGTATTTGTAGCGTATTAATGCCCTATGGTTATTACAAATTCATCGGAAAAGATGACGACGGATGGCCTCACTTCAAGAACATAAAAAAACTCCCCCATCAAATGACAGGGGAGCTTCAGGAAAGTTTTATGAAAGAGGCGATAATCGCCTATTTTGATTGCTGATTACTTAACAGTTACTGTAGAGTAATAGTTGTTCTCGTGGCTTTTTTGCCTTACTTCTTCAATCTTAACCACTTCGTGCCCGAATAAGGTATCTACATAAATGATGGTCGGATTAATGGAATCGGGAGTTTCTTTGTAGTAAATAACATCCACATCCAATACGGCAGAAAATTTAAAATCGAAAACAGCTTCACCACTGGCATCGGTGTATGACGTCTGATTCATCAGCACATCATTTAAAACACTTCCGGGTTTTCCGGCGTCCGGACCATACCAGGCATGTACTTCGGCTTCGGCGGCACGCGTACCGTCTTCTTCCTGAACCGTTACGATTAACCTCGGGCCCCTGTCTTTTTTACAGGCAAATACGGTCAGAGCAACCGTTAAAAGTGCAGCTATTCCGTATATCGTTTTCTTTTTCATCACATTCAAAATTTAAGTCATTAAAACCCTGTTGGGCATAAATTCTTAATATTGCAATTAACAAATATAAGAAATATACATGACAAAGAAAATTTTTTATATCCTCTTAAGCCTTTGTACGTTAACGGGTCTGGAAAGTTATGCCCAGAAAAACAAGAAACAAACCAAGGTGCTGATCTCTACCGAATTTGGCGACATTAAGGTGTTGTTATACAATGAAACACCCAAACACCGTGATAATTTCATTAAGCTGGTAAACGAGGGAACGATCAACAACACCTTGTTTCACCGGGTGATCAAAGATTTTATGATTCAGGGCGGGGATCCGACATCCATCAATGCAGAACCCGGAATCCCGTTGGGAGAAGGGGGTATGCCTTATACCCTGGCTGCTGAGTTTAACAGCTCCCTCATCCATAAAAAAGGAGCCCTCGCTGCTGCACGGATGCCGGACATGGTCAACCCGGAGAAAGAATCATCGGGTTGTCAGTTCTACATTGTGCAGGGGAAAAAATTCTCCCGGGCAGAGGTGGACAAGATCCTGAAAAAGAAAAACTCTTCCCGAGACGAGCCGTTGAGCTATACGGATGAACAATATGAAGTGTATGAAACGATCGGAGGAACCCCTCACCTTGACATGGATTATACGGTATTTGGTGAGGTGATCGAAGGACTGGAAGTGATTGACACCATTGCCGAGCAGGAAAAGGACCGCAGAGACCGGCCGAAGAAAGACATTAAAATGACCTTGAAAATAGTCAAAAAGTAAGATGAAAGAGACCATTGAAAAGTTACTGGCCGAAGTAGAGGCGTTTATTCCGAAAAGTGCCGAGGAACTGGAAAATTTCCGGGTAGATTTGTTGGCAAACAAAGGAAAAGTAAAGGCGTTGTTTGCTGACTTTAAAAATGTTCCGAATGAACAACGGAAAGAGGTCGGCCAACTGATCAACACCCTGAAAAATAAAGCCCAGGAAAAGGTAGACGAATTTAAAGCGAAACTGACCTCTTCGAAAAATCAGGAAACCACCATTGACCTGACCCGAACGGCGACTCCGCTTCGTATCGGGAGCAGGCATCCGATTTCCATTGTAAGAAATGAAATCATCGAGATCTTCTCTAAAATCGGGTTTACCGTTTCGGAAGGTCCTGAAATTGAAGATGACTGGCACAATTTCTCGGCTTTGAATTTCCCGCCGGAGCACCCGGCCAGAGACATGCAGGATACCTTCTTTGTGGAAAGCGAAAGTGGCGAAATGGCCCTGAGAACACACACGTCTTCGGTTCAGGTCAGGATTATGGAAAACCAGAAGCCGCCGATCCGAACGTTATCACCGGGTAGGGTTTACCGGAACGAAGCCATTTCGGCCCGTGCCCACTGTTTCTTCCATCAGGTGGAAGGGCTCTACATCGATGAGAATGTTTCTTTTGCCGACCTGAAGCAAACCCTGTTGTATTTTGCCAAGGAAATGTTCGGAGAAAAAACGGAGATCAGGTTGCGGCCTTCATACTTCCCGTTTACCGAACCAAGTGCCGAAATGGACGTAAGCTGTTCGGTTTGTTCCGGCGAAGGCTGTAATGTGTGTAAATATACCGGCTTCCTCGAAATTATGGGTTGCGGGATGGTCGACCCGAATGTGCTCGAAAACTGTGGCATAGACAGTAAAAAGTATACCGGGTTCGCCTTCGGAATGGGTGTTGAACGAATTGCCATGCTGAAATACAAGGTGAACGACCTCCGCCTCTATTCGGAAGGAGATGTTCGTTTCCTCGAGCAGTTTAAGTCGGCATTTTAAGACGATCTTTTTAAAAAGTACTACTTTTAAGCCCTGAGCAATCAGGGCTTTTTTCATGTCAAAAAAATGCTTCATATACCTTGTCATCCTGTTCCTTTCGGGGACACATTACCTACCCGCGCAAAATTATTTCGACTCGTTGCAAACGGCCATGGAGACCTTGCCGGCCGGACAACAACTAGCTCTCATCAGCGAGATACCTTTCGATAAGATGAGCAATGATGCGCTTGGAGCGGCACTGATCTACCAGAAAGGGATCAAACTGGCCGGAGAACAGGATCCGGAAGCGCTTGGGTTATTGTATGAGAAACTTTCACTGGCGCAATATTACCATGGTGATTATGATCTTTCCATCGAAAGCGCCCTGCTGGCTATCGATCAGTATGAAAAGCAAGGGAATACAAAACAAATGGGCTCGGTGTATGCCAGTTTAGGTTACCAGATGAAACGCCGGAACCTTCCGAAAGCATTTGAATACATGCGAAAAGGGTTAAATTTTCTTCTTGTTTCGGGCGACAAAAAAACGATCAATCCGGCGATCAATAATTTCGGGGTGTTGCACGAAATGAACGGGAATCTGGATAGCGCCTTGTATTATTACAACAAGAGTCTTAACATCGTGGAAGAGCTGAACGACAGCATTGGGATTCCGTACAGCCTGAATAACATTGCCGGTGCCTATGTCCTGCTTGAAAAATACGAAGAGGCTTTGCCCTTCTACGAAAGGGCTTATCAAATCCGGCTCAAACGAAACGACCTGAACGGGCTTGCCGAAAACAACACCTATTACGGAGACTTTTACTTTAAACAACAACAGTTCGCCGAAGCAATTCCTTTTTATCAAAAGGCCTATACCCTTTGCCGGCAGATTAAGTACAACTATTTACAAAAGGTAAATGCCGAACAACTGGCAACTTGTTTTCAACAGGAGCAACAATTCGACAGCACCTTGTTTTACCTGAAAAAAAGCGTGGAGTTGAACGACCAACTGCTCAACGAGTCGACACTAAAAACCATTAACAACCTGGAAATTCAGTTTGAAACCGAGAAAAAAGAAAAGCTCATTGCGGAACACAACACGGTGATCGCCAAAAAAGAGCTGCAGTTCAAACAACGAACCTACCTGATGTATTCCATCGTAGCCATTGTTGTTATCCTGCTGGTGATCGGTTTCTTCATCATCCGCCACATCCGGTTTAAGCAGCAGGAACTGATCGAAGAAAACCGCTTGAAGGACCAGATCACGAAAGGGAAAGTGCTCGCAAAACTGAATGAGGAACGGCTCCGAATCTCGAAAGACCTGCATGATAACATCGGCTCTCAGCTTACCTTTATCATTTCGTCGATCGACAACCTGAATTATTACCTGGGGGAACAGCAGCAGAATCTGGCGGAGAAACTACAGGCCATCAATACCTATTCCCGGGAAGCGATCAAAGAATTAAGGGCAACCATCAACGAATTAAACAAGAACAGATGAGAAAGGTGTTGGTGGTTTTCATATCGATCGTACAATTCGGACTGGCTTCGGCTAACCAGGACTCATTGAGAGTGGATGAGCTATTAACCCGTGCCGCCGCCGCCGAAGAAACCGATTCATCCCTGTTTTATGCCGATGAGGCTCTGGCTTATGCGAAAGCACATCACTATCCGGATGGTATGCTTGCTGCTGCCCAATTTTTCGGTAAGCTGTATGCTCAGACCGGTGAACTGAACAAATCCATTGAGCTTTATCAAAACCTGCTGAAATCGTATGCGTTCGACGCCAAGCAACGAAGTACCGCCTACAACCAAATTGGCGTGTACCATGTTTATATGGGGCACTACGACAGTACGGAAACCTACTTTTTAAAGGCGCTCAAAATCCGGGAAGATCTCAAAGACAGTATTGGAGTTGGCGCATCACTGAATAATTTGGGCAATGTGCTTATGACCACCGGCGATTATGCTAAAGCCACCGATTATTTTATTCGTTCCCTGAAGATCCGGGAAGCTATTTCCGATAGTGCCGGAATCGCTTCCAGCACGAACAACCTGGGCCTGATCTATTACAAACAACAAAAGTATGACGAAGCCATCCGCTATTATCATATCGCTTTAAAGATCAACCAGGGACAGGGAATCAACAGCAAAGGGATCCTGATCCTGATCAACCTCGGCAACATCTACGACGAGATGCATGAACTGGATTCGGCTGTATCTTACTTCAATGTGGCGATAAACCAGGCTGAAACCTTCGGTGATGCCCGCCTGAAATCGATGGTATACGGGAACATGGGCGTTACTCAGGATAAAATCGGGAATTATGACCTGGCTAAATCCTATTACAAGAAAGCGTTGAAAATCCGCATTGAATCCGACGACCTGGAAGGTCAGGCAATCATCTACAACAACCTGGGAGGTGTTCACATCTCTACCAAAAATTACCGGGAGGCAATCGAATACTTTACGAAGAGTTTATCTTTTTCCGAACAGATCAACTTCCTCGAAGCTACCCGTGATAATTACCTGGGCTTATCAACAGCCTATGAGAAAATGGGTAACCATCAGCAGGCCGTTGAGGCTTACAATCAATACATTGTTCTAAAAGACTCCATGTTCAATGAAGCAACCAACCAACAAATAGAAGCGCTTAATGTACAATACCAAACAGAGCGGAAAGAGAAGGAAATAGCCGAGCAAAAATTACTCATATCGGAACAGCAGCTAAAAAATGAGAACCGTTATTACCTCCTGCTGGGCGTTGGGTTGGCAGCCTTGTTTATTCTCATTACCGGGGGGTTCGTATACCGCAATCAAAAGCAGAAACAATTGCGGTTGATCAAGGAAAACAAACTGAAAGACGAGCTGGCGGCCATTGCGATGCAAAACGAGGTTCACCAGGAGCGCCTCCGAATCTCAACAACATTGAATGAGAACATTGGTTCACAGCTAACGTTCATTCTTACTTCCGTAGACAACATCATGCACCGTGCCGAGGCGTTAGACGGCCTGGTACAACGAAAACTATCCGAACTATCGGTCTTTGCCAAATCAACCATTACACAGTTAAGAGATACGATCTGGGCATTAAATAAAGAAGAGCTGTCTTTTGAAGATCTGAAAGCCAGATTATACGATTATGTGAGTCAGGCCAACATTGCTCAGGAACACATGGCGTTTTCGTTCGAGTCGGGATCACATTTAAACTATCAGCTAAATACCATGCAGGGGGTCAATATTTTTCGCATTGTTCAGGAAGCCATCAACAACGCGATGAAGTATGCGGCAGCGACTAACGTTACTTTACGTGTTGAAGAAAAGGAAGATCAGTTGTGTATTAAGATCACAGATGATGGTATCGGGTTTGATATGGCAGAAATAACCCTGGGTAATGGGTTGGAGAACATGGAAAACCGGGCAAAAGCCATTCATGCGGCATTCGAGATTAACTCCGCCCCACAAAAGGGAACGGAAATTCTGCTGGCCATTCACAAGACCCGGTTAACGAAATAGGACAAATGACGTATAGTAACAATGACCACGCACACCTAATTTTGGTACAGACTTTAATTTGAACGTATGATTAAGATAGCAATAGCAGAAGATAACGGGTTTTTAGCCAAGTCGATCGAAGAGCGAATCTCATTCTTCGATGACCTGAAATTTAAATTCAGAGGAGCCAATGGCAATGAGTTTATTGGTAAACTGGAGCAGGATCACAACGTTGATGTAATCCTGATGGATATTCAGATGCCGGAGAAGGACGGAATACAGACCACCGAATTTGTAAAGAATAAATACCCCCACATTAAGATCTTAATGCTTACCGTACTGGATGACGATACCAATATCTTTAATGCGATCCAGGCCGGAGCCGATGGATATCTGCTGAAGGAAACCAACCCGAAGGATTTACATCAGGCCATTCTGGATGTACTGGAAGGAGGAGCTGCCATGACTCCGGCTATTGCTATGAAAGCGCTGAACATCCTGCGTAACCCCGAAAAGATAACAGCCGATAAGATCCAACAGGAAGAAATTACCTTATCCGATCGTGAAAAAGATGTGCTGGAGCAGCTGGCCAAAGGGCTTAACTACCAGCAAATTGCGGATAACCTGATCATCAGTCCTTCTACCGTTCGAAAACACATTGAGAACATCTACAAAAAGCTCCAGGTACACAATAAAATGGAAGCCGTACAAAAGGCGATGAAGCACAACATCATTTAATCCATAATAAGGCATATGCCCTATGGTTCCGTTGTGGCGGAGAGGCGATCTTTGCGGGGAATCATAATACATTTTAGGATGAAAAAATATTACCTGACCTTTTGCTTAGTTACCATGTCGCTCATGTCTTATTCCCAGTGGCAGGCAACTAACCTGACCCAGTTCAATTACCTGGCAGTTAGTGGTACGGAAAGTTTTAAAGGAGAACTCTACAGTACGGTATTCAACGGTTTAGGTGCCGATTTCTATCAACTGGATCCGGGAAATGCGTCGTGGACATTGAAAACGATTTCGGGAGTAAGCGGAAATCCGGCAGCGCTGATTGCAGCGGGCAGCAATTTATACATGACGGCCAATAGCCTCGGATACTCCATGCTTTATCGATCGGGAGATGCGTCTTCTTTTGTGGCGGATACGGTCGGGTTGCCGAAATCCATGGGAGGGATTGATCCGGCTTATGGCCTGCAATATTTTAACGGGAAAGTTGTCGTAAATCTAGGCAGCTCCGGTTACTGGCTCAAAGATACCGGTGCCACTACCTGGACCCATATTGATCCTCCAACGGCACTGAATGCAGGAACAGACCCGTTATGCTACAGCAATGATACACTGTATGCACATGATAATTCAGGAGCAAACATCTTTTACGTTTCCGGAGATTACGGTCAAACCTGGACGGCCCGAAATACGGATCTTCCTTCCTTTTTTGTAGGGAAAATATTGGTTTCCAATCAAACAACAGGCCGGTTATATCTGGCCGGAGCCAAATCCAACGGAACACTTTATGGGGTTTATTATTCGGATAACCATGGGTTTAACTGGACGATGGCTAACTTATCTGCCTTTATCGGAACGGATGTGAATAACGGGCAACAGGAAGTTACGGCGATCTATGCCGATGGATCCACAATCTATATCGCATTGGAAAACGATGCGGCAAATACCACGCCCGATGTAATTAGTTCTGCCAGCAGCATTTCGAATATGGCCTACGATACGCTCGGGCTGGTCACCGACCCTGCAGGAACGATTAACGGAAGCCGTTTCATTTCTCATAATGGGAACATCGCTATGGCACTTAATGTACGGGATGTCTATTTGCACGGATCATCAACGGCTGTGTCGGAACAACCGGAACAAACCCGGTTCAGCGTTTGGCCGGTACCTGCCCGGGAGATGCTTCATGTAACGGCAGAAGAAGCGATGTTGTCGGTACGCATAACCGATCTCGCAGGCCGGGAGGTATTTCAGAGCAAGGTTAATGGTAACAATACGGAGATTGCCTTGGGTAATCTGGAAAACGGAATTTATCTGGTTCAGGCTCAATTTACAGACCGGCTGGAAACAACCAAAATCATTAAACAATAAGCTAAAGTTAAGTTTTTTCATTGGGGAGGAGCGGCATTTTGTTGCTCCTCTTTTTGTTAGAATACGACATATGCCCTATTGCTGCCCTACGATATGCCGGCTACTTTTACATCATCAACCTGGTGGAACCAATTGACAAGAAGAAATTGATTTAAATAGAGTTTCTCTTTCAAAAGTAGTCTCTTGGTTTGGTTGATCAAATTGAAAGAGAGCTCTATCTTACCAAACCAATTAAAATGAAAAAATTGAAAGTTATCGTAGCAGCAGTAATATGTGGTGCTTTTTTTACACCCAACCTGGCTGCACAAAAGTTAGCTGAAGAAAAAGTGGTTGAGCTGACCGGAAAATCAAAACGTAAAGGATACCTCGGAAATGTGGTGATAGACGACACCAAGCAGCAGTTCGATATGGTGTTCGTAACCAAAGACAAAGCCAGAAAAGTGGTATATGAGGTATACCAGTTCGATTACAACTTTAACCTGCTGAACAACTTTGAGGACGAACAACGGAAACCCAAGTCGAAAAGAGGTAAAAATAAGGTATACAAAGGTGATTTCTGGCAGGTAACAGGTGTTACGGCTAGCCCGAACCTGACCGGAAAATTAGTGCTTAGAAAAACCTTATACACCTATCAGTGGAACTGGTGGAAAGGTGGTTATGAGATCACCAAGCAACTGCTGGATAAAGAAAAACCGAAAGAGATGGCTTCGGATGGTGATGATAAAAAGAGAAAACTCTACTATACCTCTCACCGCGACCTTTCCGATAAAGGAGAATTGCTGGTTTGCGCCCTGATCAACAAAGGAAACATGGTGATGTATAAAGAAGCATCCAGAGAGTATCAGATCATGCACATCGATAAAGACCTGAACATCTTAAAGAAAACACCGTTGAAGTTCGATAATCCGCAGGCGTTGTTGTACTCTGCCGAACTGGAAGATCGCGACGAGTGGATCATGGTTTTCCAAAACTACGGCGGAGCAGGTTTAAACAAAATTGCAGCCGACGATCCGACCGGATTAACATTTGTACGGGTTGACGGAGCCGGAAACATCGTTGAGAACTACAAGTTCAACACCAAATGTAACGAGTGGGCTATTTTCGATGCGTATTATGTAGGTGATGATGTTTACCTGTACGGGGCCGGAAACATCAACAAACCGGAAAAGAACTATACCAAAGCGCCTTTCTGCATTACAGCCGATGTGATGCCTGGTGTAGGTACTCCGGAACAACGGATGGGACAGCTGGAAAACCTGAAATACGGCTACCTGCAGGTAACCAAATTGAGTGGCGGTAAAGCGGAATTTGTTACGGCAACCTCCATTGATGATATCAATGCCAAAGGGATCAAACCGGCGGGACAGAAAAAACTCAGAGAGTTTGACGGCAAAAAGTTCATCCTGAACGGAGTAACCGTTACTTCTACCGGCGACCTGTTCATCAGTGGTCAGGACTTCAAATACGACAACGTGGGCGAAGTGAAAGGTCGGGTTTACAAAGACCTGCTGATGTTCCAGTTTGACAGCAAAGGTGAGTTTAAACGCTACTACGGCGTTGAGAATACGGCTAAATCTGCCGGCCTGTTAGGCGGCGCAGGGGGTGCCAAATCTTATCCTGCCGAGTTCACGGTGTATCAATCACCAACCAACCCGAATGACCTGTTCTGGAACGTGTTCTTATGTAAAGACATCGATGTGGATTGTGAGTCGGAAACCAGTACAAACTACCTGGCAGGTACCCAAACAACAACAACAACCTGTGTTTACACGCCACTGTATCAAGGAATGTTGGGTAAGATCAATGCCAGTGAAGGAACAATCTCAGACTTCAATGTGTTCGGTGGGGATGATTTCTACCTGTACATTGACCTGGAAGATGACGGAAAAGGAAAAGACCTGCCTTATTTCAGCATTAACAACGGAAATCAGATTGTTTATGTTGCCCGAAAAAGAAAAGGCGGAATCAAAGGAAACGAAAGATGGGGGAATGAAGTGTGGTTTGGAAAATTCGACCCTGCGAAACAATAATCAAATAGTTAGTTGAAATAGCCCCGCTTTATGCGGGGCTTTTTAAATTGTTCATGATGAAAAAAGTTCTAATAAGTGTTTTGGCGCTGGCTGCATCAGGCATGATATCAGCCCAGCAAATAAGTGCCATTCAGTTTGATGCTGATCCTGAAAACATGGGGGAGATGATCAATTCGGAATTCAGCGACCTCTCTCCGCACATTACACCCGATGGGAAAACCTTGTTCATTTCCAGGTATCCCGATCCCAATGTCAGTAAAAACAACATCTGGGTTTCTTACCTGAAAGCCGACGGAACCTGGACAAAAGCGACCGATATCGGAAAACCCTTAAACGTTCCCGGATCATCTACTTCGGTGCAGTCGATTACTCCCGATGGCAACACCGTACTGCTTTCCAACATCTATCAGTATTTCGACGGATCGGTAACCGGCGGAGGCTGCTCCATCAGTTCCAGACAACGGGGAGGATGGGCCTTTCCCAGGCATCAGCAAATTGAGAAATATGAAAATCAAAACCAATACGTAAACTACTGCCTGTCCAATAGCGGGAAGTTCCTCCTGATGGCTGTTGAGAAAAAGAAAGGACTGGGAGAAAAAGACCTGTGGGTTTCCTTCAAGGTGAAAGACAATGAATGGTCCAAACCGGTTAACTTAGGCCCGACGATCAATACCAAGGCCGATGAATTCGGTCCTTTTTTGGCTGCTGATGACAAAACCCTCTACTTTGCATCTGACGGACATGCGGGTTATGGTGATGCCGATGTCTGGATGACCAAGCGCCTCGACGATACCTGGACCAACTGGTCGACACCGGTGAACATGGGAGATAAGATCAATACAGCCGGATTTGACGCTTACTTCAGCATCGATGCTTCGGGCGAGTATGCCTATTTTGCTTCCGATAAAAGCGGCTTCGGCCGAAGCGATATTTTCCGGATCAAAATGCCGCAGGAAGCCAAGCCGGATCCGGTGGTGCTGGTTTACGGGAAAGTGTTCGACAAAAAAACCAATGAGCCGATCAAAGCGAACATTACGTACGAATTGCTTCCTTCCGGAGCAGAGGTGGGAACAGCTTCAACCAGTCCCGATGATGATGTGTATAAGATCGTACTGCCTTTCGGCGAGAAATACGGTTTTATGGCCACTTCCGATAAGTACTACTCCATTACGGAAAATCTGGATCTAACCGATCTGAAAGCCTATCAGGAGATCGAAAGAAACCTTTACCTGGCTCCGATCGAGAAAGAACAAGCCATCCGGTTGAACAACATCTTCTTCGAATTCGGAAAAGCTACTTTAAAAGAAGAATCATATCCGGAACTTAAGCGGCTCATCAAATTACTGAACGATAATCCGGCTATTCAGATCGAATTGAGCGGACATACCGATAACGTAGGTTCCGATGCCGACAACATGAGCCTGTCACAAAATCGCGCCGACGCCGTTGTGGCTTACTTGACGGAAAACGGGATCAAAGCCAATCGATTAACGGCCAAAGGTTACGGAGAAACCCAGCCGGTAGCAACCAATGATACGGAGGAAGGTAAACAGCTGAACAGAAGGGTGGAATTCACTGTTAAAAACATGTAAATACTTTTCTTAATTTAGTTTTTCAACCCCTTCGCATAGCGGAGGGGTTTTTTTAATTTTACAACTTAATTCGTTATCATACTAACAGACAAAAAAAGATGAACGTACTAATTATCGGATCAGGAGGTAGAGAACATGCTTTTGCCTGGAAAATAGCCCAAAGTCCAAAACTGACGAAGCTCTACATTGCACCCGGAAATGCCGGTACGGCACAAGCAGGAACCAACGTGAACTTACAGGTGACCGATTTTGAAGGTATCCGCCAATTTGTTCTGGAAAACAACATCAATATGGTCGTGGTCGGCCCGGAAGATCCCCTGGTGAATGGAATTCACGACTTCTTTTTAGCCGATGATCAATTGAAAAACATTCCCGTAATCGGCCCGAAAAAGGATGGAGCTATTCTGGAAGGGAGTAAGGAATTCTCCAAGCGGTTCATGCAAAAGCATGGCGTACCAACGGCAGCCTATCAAAGTTTTACGGCTGAGAACCTGGAAGAAGGGTATGCTTTTTTAGAAACGTTAACTCCGCCGTTTGTACTTAAAGCAGATGGTCTCGCCGCCGGTAAAGGGGTGCTTATTATCAACGACCTGGAGGAAGCCAAATCCGAACTGAAAAATATGGTGGCGGAAGCCAAATTCGGGACAGCATCATCAACCGTTGTGATCGAAGAATTCCTGAAAGGAATCGAACTGTCTGTGTTTGTTCTGACAGACGGTGAAAATTACAAAATCCTGCCTTCAGCCAAAGATTACAAACGAATCGGAGAAGGCGATACCGGCCTCAACACAGGTGGTATGGGAGCGATTTCTCCTGTCCCTTTTGCCGATGAAGCCTTCTTACGTAAAGTGGAAGAGCGTATTGTAAAACCAACCATAAACGGACTGAAAGCCGACGGAATCGACTACAAAGGCTTCATTTTTATCGGTCTGATGAACGATAACGGAGAACCTTCCGTGGTGGAATATAACGTGCGTATGGGCGATCCGGAAACGGAAGTGGTGATTCCGCGGATCAAATCGGACCTGCTCGACTTGTTTGAGGGTGTTGCTCATCGAACACTGGGAGAGAAAACCTTTGAGCTGGATGAGCGTACAGCAACTACCGTGATGCTCGTGAGCGGAGGTTACCCGGAAGCGTATGAAAAAGGCAAGATCATGACCGGATTCGAGACCATCGAAAACTCCATCCCTTTTCATGCGGGAACCAAACAAGATGCCGGCCATGTTGTAACCAGTGGCGGACGGGTGTTAGCCCTGACCTCTTTCGGAAGCGATATCCGGGATGCCCTGAGCAAGAGCTTTGCCAATGCGGAACGCATCAACTTCGACAAAAAATATTACCGAAGCGACATTGGTTTCGACTTGGTGTAAGCTTTCATTGTCATCCTGAGCACGTTTTGCGCGAGCAAAAGCCTCGAAGGATAGACACCCAGCAACCTGCTTTTCTGCTTTCGAACGAAAGTAATTCATGTATGGAATAGTATTATATCATTATTTTTTATCTTAGTTCGATGAGAAACCTGAATAAAGTCACGCTGTTTTTGCTGTTAACCTTCGGGATTTGCTACTCCCTGGCGGCGGCGTTCTATTTTATAGGAGCCCAGTACGGCGGTGGTTGGGGAACGGCTATGGCCGTGCTCTATATGTTCGTTCCCATGATCGTGGTGCTGATCATTGAAAAAGGCATTCACAAACAACCGATCAAATACGAACTCAGTATCACCTTTTCGGTGAATCGCTGGTGGTTTGTAGGCTGGCTCATAATGCCTTTGATTGCCGGACTAACCATTGGGATCAGCCTGTTTTTCCCCGATGTTATTTATACGCCGGGCATGGAAGGCCTGATGGAACGTTTTGCTTCGTCGCTCACTCCCGAACAGATGGAACAGGCCAAGGCATCCATGGAAGCCTTGCCCATCCACCCGATCTGGCTGGCTTTGTTGCAAGGCCTGATTGCCGGCATTACGGTCAATGCCCTGGCCGGATTCGGCGAAGAGCTGGGGTGGCGCGGATTCTTGTTGAAGCAATTCAAACACATGTCATTCATGAAAGCCTCCCTCATTATCGGAACCATCTGGGGGATTTGGCATGCCCCGCTTATCCTGATGGGGCATAATTACCCGGAACATCCGGTTATCGGGGTATTGATGATGACGGTTTGGTGCATCTTACTGACGCCGTTATTTAATTACATCGCTCTGAAGAGTCAGTCGGTGATTGCTGCAGCCATCATGCACGGCACACTTAACGCCACCGCAGGTATGGCTATCATGATCATCGACGGAGGCAGTGATCTCACGGTGGGAGTTACGGGCCTGGCCGGATTCATAGCCCTGGAGGTGGTACTCATCTTTTTCTTCATGATGGATCAATACCTGATCAGGGATAAGGTGTTTATTTCCACCATCGCGGAATCCGAAGAACTGGATTAAAAGACAAATCCCCTTCACCCTACGGAAGGGATGAAAGGGATTGACGTATTAAAACTAAAAGGATTACGAGTTATGGGCTACGATTTATTCAGCACGGACTCTTCGAACAGGCGTACCGGGTTGGCTGTCACTTCGTTTTCCAGCAAATTGGTTTCAACGGTTATTCCCCGGTTTTTAGCGTTCAGGGTAAAGTCTTCGATGATCTCGATCACATCCGGATGGATCGATTTGGTCTTGGAACCGTCGATGAATACCGACACACCATCAGGTAACTGATTCAAGGTATGAAGGATGCCTCCTTTATTCAGAAAACTGACATCTTCCGATAACACAAGCGATACGGGTTTGGTTTTGTCGTAAGTGTCCTGATTAAAATGGTAAGGCGTGCTGTAATTGTTGTAGAGGATGTGAAAGATGGCTACGGCCATACCCAATCCGATACCGATCAGTAAATCCGTAAATACAATTCCCAAAATGGTGACGATGAACGGAATAAATTGCGCCTTACCTAATCTGTAGAGCTGTCTGAATACGGCCGGTTTGGCCAGTTTAAAGCCTACAACAAACAGAATGGCCGCTAAGCTGGCTAACGGAATCAGGTTCAACACTTTGGGAATAACCATTACCGAAACCAACAGAAAAATACCATGGATAAAGGCAGATGCCTTTGTTTTTCCTCCCGATTGAACATTCGCAGAACTTCGTACAATAACCTGTGTAATGGGAAGTCCGCCGATAAATCCGGAAATGATGTTTCCTGCACCCTGTGCCATAAGTTCCCGGTTGGTAGGTGTTACCCGCTTATCGGGATCCAGTTTGTCAATAGCTTCCACACTCAGAAGCGTTTCCAGGCTGGCAACGACGGCCATGGTCATGGCAATCACATAAACCTGCGGGTTGTTCCATTCCGAAAAGTCGGGCATGGTAAACTGACCGAAAAACCCACTCACCGAATCCGCTACGGGAATCCGGACCAGGTGTTCGTCTTTAATCTCCAGAAACGAGTTGCCTTCGAATAACAGGTTAAGACCGATACCCGACAACACCACAACCAAAGGTCCCTGAATGATCTTAAAAACGGAAGCCTTCTTCATGAACGGTTGCTCCCAAAGGATCAGGATGATCAACGATATTCCGGCAATTACCATGGCACCGGGTGATAGATAATCCATCATGTTGAACAGTTCGGAGAACGTGTTTTGCCCGTCGGGCTGAATGAAATCCATATCACCTTCATAGTCTTTGTCGTAACCCAAAGCATGCGGAATCTGTTTTAAAATAATGATGATCCCGATACCGGATAACATCCCCTTGATAACGGCCGAAGGGAAATAGTATCCGATTACACCGGCTTTGATTACACCCAATATCAGTTGAATGACGCCGGCAATAATCACGGCCAGCAGGAAAGCCTCAAAGCTTCCCAGTTCCTGAATGGAAGATAGAACAATAACGGCTAATCCGGCGGCCGGTCCGCTAACGCCCAGCGGCGATCCGCTGAGGAGTGCGACTACGGTTCCACCGACAATTCCGGCAATAATTCCGGAAAATAAGGGCGCTCCGGAGGCCAGGGCAATCCCTAAACATAAGGGCATAGCCACAAGAAATACGACGATACTTGCAGGAAGGTCGTTCTTTAAATTTGAAAATAATCCTTTAGTTGAATTCATAATACATCGTGTTGTCGCCGAAATCCGGCGCAGTGAATAACTGTGGTAAAACAGCAATTGATTGGGTGTTCCGGGAACACCGGAATGTATTATGCTAATTCAGGAGGAGGGGTCTTAACATCGTTGATGTACCTTAATTCAACAGGTTCATCTTCGATGTGAAACGAAATGAGGCTAATCAGTTGGGTATTGTTGAGGAGTAACTCGAATACATCATTTTCATATTCCACCTCTTCCTCTACTTCCTCCACAATTTCGGTAAGTGTGCCGTTGTCGGAGTAGCAGTTGATATACTGCAGCGAGAACGTAAAATGAAGGAACAGCAACAAGGACAAAACGGCTACTGTTTTTTGTCCTTTCACCTGAGATGGGGTTGTATTTGAAGAATAATTAAACACGATTTTTTACAAACGTCTGATAACAAAGATACCAGAATTTGATGAACCGCCTGTTAAAATATGCAAAATGACATCAATCATACGGCATGTTGGGTTAACGACAGTTTCGGGCAACGGCTTATCGTTACCTTTGGAGGAACATTTAATCTTGAAGACTATGAAAAAGAATATGGGTGCGATCGATAAAGTAATCCGCGTGATTATTGCTGTTGTATTTGCTGTATTGTATTTTACAGGAACAGTTTCCGGAACCTTAGGTTATGTGCTGTTAGCTCTGGGAGCGGTGTTCCTTTTAACGAGCCTGATCAGTTTTTGCCCGCTATACGCGCCGTTTAAGATCAATACCTGTAAAAAGAAATAAAAAAGAGAGCGGTGAACTACGTCGCTCCCTTTTCATAACTTCTTGTTGTCAGAAGTTGAACTTTCCTTGCATTATAGTTCAAATCTACGCTGATACGTGCCTTGACACAATAAGGCGTTTGCCTTATATACCCGGCTGACGAATTAAGCAGTTAAAGCTTTCCTGAAAGAAACTTTAGCCTGAAGGATTCCCTCCAGTTGATCGATACTCACACGCTCCTGTTGCATCGTGTCACGATCCCGGATGGTCACCGTATTGTCTTCCAGTGTTTGATGATCCACCATGATGCAGTAAGGCGTTCCGATGGCATCTTGTCTGCGGTAACGTTTTCCGGGTGAATCCTTCTCATCATACTGACAATTGAAATCGAACTTCAATACCTCCATAATTTCCCGGGCCTTTTCAGGCAGACCGTCTTTACGGGTCAACGGCATCACGGCAGCTTTAACCGGCGCCAGGAATGCAGGAAGACTCAATACCGTACGCTCGGAACCGTCATCCAGTTTCTCTTCGGTGTAAGAAGCCGATAAAATAGCCAGGAAAGTCCGGTCGAGACCCACAGAGGTTTCCACCACATAAGGCACATAGCTTTCGTTCAGTTCCGGGTCGAAGTATTGTAATTTCTTGCCGGAATATTGTTCATGTTGTTTCAGGTCGAAATCGGTTCGTGAATGGATACCCTCTAACTCTTTGAAGCCCATCGGGAAATCGAATTCAATATCACAGGCGGCATTGGCGTAGTGAGCCAACTTCACGTGGTCGTGGAAACGGTAGTATTTTTCATCGATACCTAAAGAACGGTGCCATTTTACACGTTCGGTTTTCCAGTATTCGTACCATTTCATTTCTTCCCCGGGTCGGACAAAAAATTGCATTTCCATCTGTTCGAACTCACGCATCCGGAAGATGAACTGACGGGCAACGATCTCATTCCGGAAGGCCTTGCCGATCTGGGCAATTCCAAACGGAATTTTCATGCGACCGGTCTTCTGTACGTTGAGGTAGTTCACAAAAATTCCCTGAGCTGTTTCCGGACGTAAATAGATGGTGCTGGCTGCGTCGGCAACTGAGCCCATCTCCGTACTGAACATCAGGTTGAATTGTTTCACATCCGTCCAGTTCTTGGAACCACTGACCGGACAGGCAATCTCCAGCTCTTCAATCAGTTGTTTTACCGCAGCGAGGTCCTCTTCATCCATGGCTACCTTAAACCGGAGGTTAATCTCATCGATCTTAGATTGATTTCTCAACACATTCGGGTTGGTTGCCCGGAATTGTTCTTCATCGAAGGCATCACCGAAACGCTTCGTTCCTTTCTCCACTTCCTTTTCGATCTTTTGACGGATCTTTTCCACATGCTCTTCGATCAATACATCGGCACGGTAGCGTTTTTTAGAGTCTTTGTTGTCGATCAGCGGGTCGTTGAATGCATCGACATGGCCTGAAGCTTTCCAGGTGGTCGGATGCATGAAAATGGCAGCATCGATCCCCACTATATTCTCGTGCATCTGCACCATGGCAGACCACCAATAATCTTTGATGTTTTTCTTAAGTTCGGCTCCCATCTGCCCGTAATCGTATACGGCAGAAAGTCCGTCATAAATTTCACTGGATTGAAAAACAAACCCATACTCCTTGGCATGGGAAATGATTGCTTTTAAATTATCTTCATTTGTTGCCATGGCGCAAAAGTAATTTTTTGTAGGAGAATGAACGAATAGAATTGATTAATTCTCGTACTTCCCGCTATACTTCCGATACAGTTTTTTCTGGTGGTTGTCCAGATCAATCCTGCGGCCCTGAATAAAGGCGGCGATCACATCGTTGGTACGCATATCCAATGCATCACCGGTCGAAATGAATAAAGTAGCATCTTTACCGGGTTCCAGACTTCCACAGGTTTTGTCGATTCCCAGAATTTTTGCCGTATTGAGGGTGATGAGTTTTAAGGCTTCTTCTTTATCCAGACCGTAGGCTGCGGCAGTTCCGGCATAAAAAGGCAGGTTGCGTGTTCCCATAGCTTCCATATCGCCGGCATTTTGCAGGCAAAACAATACTTCGGCATCAAACAGCATGTGTGGCAGTTTGTAGGGCAGGTACACATCATCTTCTTCCCGCTGAGGCAGGTCGTGAACCCTGCCAAGCATCACGGCAACATTGTTCTCTTTGAGCATATCTGTAACCATCCAGGAGTCGTACCCCCCGACAATCACCAGTTTTTCCACGTTGTATTTTTTGGAGAAGTTAATGGCCTCCGTGATTTCCTTCACGAAATCGGCATGGATAAATAAGGTTTTGGTTCCATTGAACAATCCCCTCATCGCTTCAAAACGCAGGTTCTTTTCTTCATGATCTTTCACCTTGGAATAAGCAAGCGCATCGGCAAAGAAATTGTTAAGCTTTACGAGTTCCTGATCGTAGTTTTTGTTTTTTTCCCTTTTCCAGCGGTTGTACATGCGGGTCCAGTTCAAATGAATGCCATCATCTTCACGGATCACGGCATCTTCCCAGTTCCAGGCATCCAGCTGAACAACGGATGATGTTCCGGAAATGTCTCCGCTTCGGGGAGTTACCTGAGCCATCAGTACACCGTTAGACCGAACGGTTGTGGTGATCTTCGATTCGGTGTTGTAGGCAATCAGGGAACGCACATGCGGCTTGAACTCACCTGTTTCACTGTAGTCGTTGGTTGCCCTTACCGCATCGATCTCAGTGAGGCCTAGCGTGCTGTTCGGGGCAATAATTCCCGGATAAATGTGTTTTTCACGAAGGTTGATCACCGTGTCGAAGTCATTGAAGTTGATCTTGATCACGGCGGCATTGGCTACGAGCCCGATCTTTCCATCAATGATAGAGATCGCGGCATTTTTGATTACTTCGCCGTTGCCGATGTGGGCAATGCCGTTCAGGAGCATGATCTTCTGCGGTTTGTTCGGCGCAGGGGTCTCAATTTGAGCATTTAGGGTCAACGTAAATGCCGACAGGATGAGTAAAGCTACTTTTTTCATGTACTCGTTTATTTATTCACCTACTGTGTCGCAGTGGTAAAGTTTTGGTTTTTTACTTTTAGCTGGCTGTGTTTTTTCTCCGCCTTTTTTAGACAGAATCATTTTCTCTACAATCCGGGCTTTTTCCATGCGGTTCGCCTGTTGCCTTTCTTCGGTCTTGCTCAGATCGAAGTAGATGGCCCCGTCGATGATCGTCTTATCCACCTTGGCATAGATTGAAAGCGGGTTATCGGTCCATAGCACCACATCGGCATCTTTGCCCACTTTAATGCTTCCCATACGGTGATCCAGGTGCAGGAGTTTGGCCGGGTTCAGGGTCACGAATTTAAGGGCTTCTTCTTCACTCACGCCACCGTATTTTACCGCTTTGGCAGCTTCCTGGTTCAGGCGTCTTCCCATTTCGGCATCATCGGAATTGAAGGCTGTAAGTACACCCTGCTTGTGCATGATTGCTCCGTTGTACGGGATCGCATCATTCACTTCGAACTTATAGGCCCACCAGTCGCTGAAGGTAGATCCACCTGCTCCGTGTTCCTTCATTTTGTCGGCCACCTTATATCCTTCCAGGATGTGTGTAAAGGTGTTCACGGTGAAGCCCATGGAGTCGGCCACGTGCATCAACATATTGATTTCACCCTGCTGGTAAGAATGGCAGGAAATGAAACGTTTGGCATTCAGGATTTCATTCAGGGTTTCCAGTTCCAGATCAACACGTGGTGCCGGGGCTTTTAAGCGTTCCTTCTCAGGAAGGGCAGCATAGGTGTCCCATTTTTTCTGATACTCTTTGGCCCGGATGAAGGCATCGTAGTACACTTGTTCCACACCCATCCGGGTTTGCGGGAAACGGGTCGTATTAAAATCTCCCCAGTTGGATTGTTTCACATTTTCTCCCAGAGCGAATTTAATGAAAGCGGTAGAGTCATGAATTTTCATGTCTTCCGGAGCACTTCCCCATTTCAGTTTGATCAGCCCCGATTGTCCCCCAACAGGATTACACGACCCGTGAAGCAGTTGAGCCGCCGTAACACCTCCTGCCAGCTGGCGGTAAATGTTGATGTCGTCGGAATTGACCACGTCCCCGATGCTCACTTCGGCCGTTACGGCCTGTGTACATTCGTTCACCCCGCGGCTGATGGCAATGTGTGAATGTTCATCGATGATACCGGCCGAAAGGTGTTTTCCTTTCCCGTCAATGATCAGGGCGCCTTCAGCCTCCAGATTTTTCCCGATGGCCGCGATCTTTCCATTTCGGATCAGTACATCAGTATTCTTTAAGATTCCTTCGGCTTCGTTGGTCCATACCGTAGCTCCGCGAATGATCATGGTTTGTTGCTTGGGCAATGAATCGAACCCAAAAGCCATGTTCGGATACTGGATTTTAGGTACAATAACGGAGTCTTTTTTAGCTTCCTGCTCTTTTGGTTTAGCTACATCTTCTTTGCTTTTGATGGCCGACCATTTGATCCAGCTCCCGTCGCCAAGTTGACCGTTTCCATCCCAGATGCCACCAGTGCTGCTGATCACACCGCTTAAACGGATGGAGGCTTTCTGGTAATCGTCGTTCGGATTGAAGCTCAGGCTGATGTTGTTCCCTTCTACAGCGATGCTTACATCAATCTTGCTGGTGTCTTTCATGTTGATGATTTCGATGCTTCCTTTCGGTTTTTCCGGATCTCCGGTTACTTTCAGCGCATAGATCTTGGCTCCCAGGTTCATGCTGTAGTTCCCGCTCACATCGATGCGGTTGTAATCCTTGAGCGTATATTTTTTACCCTGGATCCAGTTTTCAAAAATGGTATTCTTCTCATCAAACAAGGGCCCGGAGCAAATGATAAAGTTGGCCAGTTTGCCTTTTTCCAGGCTGCCGACCTGATCGTACTGCTCAATAAAATTCGCCGGGTTGAAAGTCAGTGCTTTTAATGCATCTTGCTCGGATAAACCGGATTCGATGGCTTTCCGGAGGTTTTTGAAGAACTCTTTCTTGTCCTTTAAATCGGCGGTCGTTATGGAAAAATCAATGTTGTTTTGAGCCATAATCCCCAGGTTGTAAGGGGCCAGTTCCCAGTGCTTCACGTCCGAGTAATCAACGAGCATGGCGTCGTAAGGGTCTTCTACATCGAAAGCTTTCGGGAAATTAACCGGAAGGATCAGTTTGCCTTCGGTAGCCTTGATCTCCTTCACACGTTGGTATTCATCACCACTTCCTTTAAAAATGTATTGTAACTCAAATTCATCACCGATCTGATCGGCACGCAGGATGTTGAGTTTGTCATTCGCTTCGAAAATCTGAGGCATTCCCCAATCTTCGATCAGGGCATTCAGGGATATGTTCAGCTCATCCTGCTGCGGGTTGTTATAGATCCAGTCGGCATCAAAATAAGTCTGGCGGATCAAAGCGATCATGCCCATCAATGAACCCGGATAATCCTGAGTGGAACTTCCTTTATTGAACGAAAGGTGTCCGGCAACCTCGCTGTTGATCATTACCAGGTTCGACTTCTCGTTGGCCAGAGTAACCAGTGCGGAAGTGCCCCGCATAATACCATCCTGCTGATGGGTTAATACCGTTCCGAACCCCAGGTTCCGGAGTTCTTCGGCTTTCTTGTCGTCGGCTGTAAACAACATGCCGGCTTCCACTTCGGGTGTGATGGCCTGGTTCCAGTTCACAGCTTCCTTGTGGTTGTTCTCGAATTGCGGACCGTAGTTCGGACCTTTTTCTTTCTTCGTTTCAGGCATCCCGTAATCGGTGTACAGGTCGATTAACGAAGGGTAAATGTATTTTCCTTCCAGGTTGTAAACCACACAATTTTCCGGAATCGGAACTTTACCGTCCAAACCCGCGGCGACCACCTTACCATCTTTGATCAATAACGTGGCCCGATCCAGACGAGTCTGGTAATCGACATAAACCGTTGCATTTTTAAAGGCGTAGTAGTTGTGGTTTTTATGGTGTGTTCCGTTTACATTGAAAGTTTCCTGCCCCTTCATCAAAAAAGAGCAGCAAAAAAGAAGTGTAAAAAGAAAAAGATTCTTCATGAAGCAGTTGTTTAAATAAGCGGTTCAAAAATAGTCTTTTATCATGAAAAAATCAGCCGCTTTGTGATGAAAGGCAAAGCTTTTCCCGTACTTTTGTTGATCACCTAAACAAACTATTATGCTGGACATACATTCAATCTTAAGATGGTTGGTAGCGGTTTTTCTGCTGCTGGTCGTGTTTCGTTCCATTGCCGGGGTTGCCGGAAAAAAACCATTCACCAAAGCGGATAATCTCTTAGCAATCCTGTTACTGAGCTTTACACATATTCAGTTTTTAATGGGATTGGCCCTGTATTACATGATGGGATGGGCAGCTGCCTTCCATAACATGGGGGCATCCATGAAAGATTCCACAACACGTTTTTGGTCGATGGAACATGCCGTACTGATGGTGCTCGCGATTGTGCTGATTACCATGGGAAGAGTTAAATCCAAGAAAGCGGCGGACGACCTGGCGAAACACAAAAAAGGGATGATTTTTTATTCTTTGGCGCTATTGCTGATCCTGTGGGCAGCAATCGTGAAGCCTTTCCTGTTGGGAAGAGGTTGGTTATAATTCGAACAATTTGAAAGAGAAATTTCAACACACGTCTGAGGTCATTCAGGAAAGGGCTGTTTTAGTGGGCGTTACCATTAAAGGCCAGGATGAAAACACGACGAAGGAATACCTCGACGAACTGGCTTTTCTGGCGGAGACCGCCGGAGCTCAAACCGTTAAGATGTTCACTCAAAACCTCGATCATCCGAATCCCAAAACGTTTATCGGGAAGGGAAAGATGGAAGAAGTGTTCGAATACGTGAACGAGCACGAGATCGATATGGTTATTTTCGACGATGAACTGTCGCCTTCCCAACTCCGGAACATCGAGCGGGAATTCAAGTGTAAGATCCTCGATCGCAGCAACCTCATCCTCGACATCTTTGCCAAAAGGGCCCGAACCTCTCATGCCCGCACCCAGGTGGAACTAGCCCAGTACCAGTATTTGCTGCCGCGGTTAACCCGGATGTGGACTCACCTCGAACGACAGAAAGGAGGGATCGGGATGCGTGGACCGGGTGAGACCCAGATCGAGACCGATCGAAGGATCATCCTGGATAAGATTTCCTTGCTGAAAGACAAGCTGAAGCAGATCGATAAACAAAAGGCTACGCAACGAAAACAACGCATGCAAATGGTGCGTGTGGCACTGGTCGGCTATACCAATGTGGGTAAATCCACCATCATGAACATGCTGAGCAAATCGGATGTGTTTGCCGAAAACAAGCTGTTTGCCACGCTTGATACCACCATCCGTAAAGTGGTGATCCAGAACCTGCCCTTCTTGCTCACAGATACTGTCGGGTTCATCCGGAAATTGCCGCACCACCTGGTCGAATCGTTCAAATCGACCCTCGACGAGGTGCGTGATGCCGATGTACTGGTGCATGTGGTGGATGTGTCACACCCCAACTTCGAAGACCAGATCCATGTGGTGAACGAAACCTTAAAGGACCTGGAAGCGCTCGACAAACCGGCCATCATGGTGTTCAATAAGATCGATGCGTTCACGTACGAGAAGAAAGATGAAGACGACCTCACGCCGATCACCCGGGCGAACTACTCGCTGGAGGATCTGAAAAAGATGTGGATGGCCAAGTCGGATCATCCGACCATCTACATTTCGGCAGCCAAAAAGGTCAACATCGAGGAGCTGAAGGATCAGATGTATGAAACCATCAAGGCCATGCACCTGAGCATTTACCCGAATCAGTTGTTGTACTAATAAAAAAAGCCCTGCAAACGCAGGGCTTTTTTATTCTATATATAATACTGTTTGATATTTATCTGTACCACACCATCCCCAATCAATTATTTCATAATCAACAAAAACTTCAGATTCTCCATATTGTCGATAAGGTAAAGAAACCACTAAAATGCCTTTATAATAATTTTGCATACTATCTGAATTCAATTTCTTCTTCTCCTCTAAGAAAGGTGTTTGAACAACTTTCCTATCATTAAACATTTCAATTTCAAATTCTAAAGAATCGAACTTATACATCCATATGGCAGGAGGTGGAGGTGGAATCAAGGTAATTTCTCCAGTATCATCTATTATATTGTACGGGACTATATAGTTTACATGAACAGGGTTTTTATAAATCCACTTAACCCGAAGGGAATCTTCAAGTAAATGTTTAATGAAATTCACATAAGATTTATAGTTATAACTAACAGTAGATGCTTTTTTTAATCTTGATTTTTGCCGATTGAATCCAATTTTATTAGAATCAAAATGTTTTTCATAATAAAATACTTTACTTCTAGAAGCATATCCAGCATCATATATAATATATTCTATTTTGGTTAAAAGATTTTCAGGTGTATTCTTATCAGCTACAATAACAATATTTATTCTAGATTTATCACAATGGTAGCAATCGAGATAATTGTATAAATCAGATGTATTGGTTACCTTCTCATTTAATTGTAAATAAAATCCATTTTCAGCTGGGTTGCTTGGTTTATATACATTATTAAGTTTGCCAACGTAAATGAATTCACACAAACCAGCTGTATCTGGCATATCAAACGTATCACTTGAGGCCTCAAAAAGCTCAATATTTAACTTTAACTCAGTATCTGTAGTTCTAAAGTATTTTTTTTCATCACACCCAAAAGCAACGTAGCTAACTAATAAAATGAGTAATAACTTTTTCATATACCTAAAGTAACGAAAAAGCACAATATGATATTTTGAGATAAAAAAGAGACCTATGCTGGCGAATGGTTAGTATACAAACCCACAACAAAAAAAGCCTCGCAAACGCGAGGCTTTTCCAGTTAAAAAGTTCTTGTACTTATTTGTTTACCACAAATTTAGCGGAGTAAACCGTAGCACCGTTATCGTCTTTTACATTGTAGAAGTAGATGCTGTTTTCGTAGTTGCTCACATTCATGGACGTGCTATTCGAATAGATGCGGATCGTTTTGATCAGGCGTCCGGTAACATCCAGTACGTCGATGCTTCCTTTGCTGATGCTGGTTGTGATGGTTACCACATCTTTAGCCGGATTCGGGTACAGGGCAACACTCACCGGTGCAGCAGCTTGTTCGTTTACACCAACTGTCGGAGCAGATTTTAACCAGTCTACATTGTTAACCGTTCCGTTGGCTTCGTAATCCATTTCCACAACCGGGAACTTGGTAGAAGGGTCGTTAGACCACCATCTGGCTGTTCTGGTTGTATCGAAGGAATAGGCAGCGATGTTAAATCCGAAACCATTCAATACAGCAATGGTCGTCGGGCTAACGATAGACCACGTACCGTTTTCTTTTTGCCAGGTGGTATCGGCATCCTCTTCGACGGCAATCTGACGCAGGGAAGCAAAAGTACCGTAAGGGGTTGTTACGTTCCCCCAGCCGTCGATGTTGCTGGTTAAGGTAGCATCTCTGGTGATTTTAATGGAATCGATCACACCTTGTGGGCCCGGTCCGTCCAGATCCTGACCTACAGGTATACCGATCAGATCACCGTTCCAGTGGCCGTTAAAGCTGGTTCCCATGGTGGAAGGGAAGGTGATGATGGTAGAAACAATCGGAATGGAGATCAACTGTCCCTGTTGGTATTGAGATTGACCGTCGATGAATAATCCGGATGCGTTTTTGGTGAGGAAAATCCAGCTACTGTCTTGGGATTCATCTACACCAATGTTTGAGAGCGGAAAGTCCTGTGCATTGGGAAATGTAGAAGGATCCCTGAATTTCATGGTGTCCAGGGTATGTTGACTGATGCTGGAAAAATTCCAGGTTTGGCTGGCTCCTGATGATCCGATCGTAACGGATGGTAATGTATCATGTGCCTGCTCTACGTTGTCACCCACACTCACAATATCAGCGTCGGTAACTGTAATTTGGGCTGAAGCGGTGTAAATACCCACAGCACCAAACATTAAAAAAGAAAGTAAAGTTTTTTTCATGGTTTTAAATTTATAAAATTCCGAACGCTAAATTAACAGATATTTTGCTAATTAACAACGGGTTACCACGAATTAGGATTTATTTAACAGTATTTAACAAGCTTAAATTCGGAGAGGTATTGGGGAATACCAAACGGATATCATCAACCAACAAGGTTGAACCGATCTTCGGATTGGAAACACTCTTTTCAAAAAGGGTGCTGTTGCTGCTGGACAAAAGAATGAACGTCATTTCCTCCGGTTCCGCATCGGAGAAATAGGTAATGTTCACGGATAAACGTTTCCAGCTTTTTTGTTTATCGCCGCTCGTAAAATAACCCTCGCCAACTACCTGCGACTCTCCGTTTACGC
>JAGQZT010000131.1 GCA_020435335.1 Flavobacteriales bacterium
CCCCCTTTAATTAAAGATATTCCTGTTTTTATTCAATCATTTCTGATTTGATTTTTTCATGAGGGTGTTGCCGAACAGGTTTCGGACAACATGTTAACCCAATTGACAATCAAAAACAAGAGAAATGAAAACAATCTTATTGCTAAGTATTTTCTTGCTTGTTCATGGATTAAATGCCCAACAAACCATTCAAGGAAGAGTGTTGGAGTCCAACGATCAAGGTGGAAAAACGAAAAACATACCAATTCCTCTGGCTAATATTTATTGGGAGGGAACCGTTGAAGGAGCTGTAGCTGATGCGGAGGGGCGGTTTATGATACCGGAACCGGCATCTTATCCGGCACATCTGATTGTGAGTTTTGTAGGGTATAAAAGTGACACGGTTACTTTCCATGCTTACCGGACGCATATCCACATCACCTTGCAGCCTAATCTGGAACTTCAGGAGTTTGAGGTGGCCGAAAAGCAGGCTGGCACCTATATCAACACCATTGATCCGCATCACATCGAAACCTTAACCGGCAAAGAATTGGCGAAGGCAGCCTGCTGTAACATCTCAGAAAGCTTTGAGACCAATGCTTCCGTTGATGTTAATTTTTCAGATGCTGTTTCCGGCAGAAAACAAATTCAGATGTTGGGTTTGGATGGGGTCTACACACAAATTCAATTTGAGAATTTGCCGCTGGTTCGAGGGCTTTCTTCAGCTTACGGACTGACCTACATTCCAGGAACCTGGGCAGAATCCATTCAGATCAAGAAAGGAGCTGGATCTGTGGTTAATGGCTATGAATCCATTACCGGTCAGATCAATCTGGAACTTCAAAAGCCGGATGAAGCGGAACGGCTTTATATTAATGGCTATGGAAATTTAATGGGGAGAGCCGAACTGAATGTACATGCTGCTCAAAAGTTAAATGAACAATGGAGTACCATGAGTTTTATTCACGCAAGCGGTCAAAGCATAGAAAATGATTTGAACCAGGATAATTTTTATGATAGTCCGCTGAAAACCCAATACAACGTGTTTAACCGCTGGAAATACAGGGGTGAGAAAAGAGTGTTCCAGGCTGGTATAAGGGCGGTTTACGAAGATCTTTCAGCCGGTCAGATAGAGGCCAATGCGTTGGAGCCGCTCTATTACATCGGTGTAAAAAGCCGACAAGTAGAGTTATTTACGAAAAATGGATTCCTGTTTCCAAAGCAACCCTACAAAAGTATTGGAGTGATCAATACCTTGAGGTATCATTCGCATGACTCCAGGTTTGGACAAAAGACCTATGTTGCTTCACAGTATAGCGGATACTTAAATGTAATCTATCAAACGATTATAGATGATAGTGATCATCAGGTGAAGTTCGGGACCAGTTTGGTTTATGATAATTACGATAAGAGTCTCAATAAATCGTATAAATTCGGGCGGGTTGAGATGGTTCCTGGTGCTTTTGCCGAACTCACCAATTTTTTTAATGAAAAAAATGTGGTTGTACTAGGGTTGCGTGGAGATTATCATAACACCTATGGGTTTTTTGCAACCCCAAGATTCCACTACAAGTATAATTTCACGGAGCAGTCGGCTTTCCGTTTATCAGCCGGAAGGGGATTCAGAACCGCAAATCCCATTCTTGAAAACAATGTGGCTTTAGCCAATTCCAGAACCATCTTACTGGCAAACGATCTTAAGCCGGAGATTGCCTGGAATTACGGGAGCAGTATTACTCATGGGTTTGAGGTGAATAAACGGGAAGTGAATGTGTCGTTAGATTATTACTTCACGGACTTCGTGAATCAAGTAGTCGTTGATATGGAGCAACCGCATGAAGTAGCGTTCTATAATTTGGAAGGGAAATCCTATTCACACAGCTTTCAGGCTGAGGTTGGTGTTCAGTTGACACAGCAGTTGGAAGCCAAAGCGGCGTATAAGTGGTATGATATCAAGACGGATTATAAGAGTGGATTTAAAACCAGGCCATTAACACCTAAAAACAGAATGCTGGTTAATCTTGGGTATACTTCCAATTTTGATAAATGGAAGTTTGATTTGACAGGCAAATGGTTTGGTGTGAGCCGCCTCCCGTCAGTCTCAGTAATCCCCTCAGAAAATGTAACCGCTTCCACTGATTACTTTTTATTAAGTGGTCAAATAACCAGAGCATTCAAGCATTTCGAAGCCTATGTAGGGGTTGAAAATGCAACCAATTACAAACAATCCAATCCGATTATTGCAGCTACGGACCCTAACGGCCCGGATTTTGATGCGTCATTGATCTGGGGTCCGGTTTATGGCCGGAACATCTATGTTGGATTCAGGTATAAAATCAAATAGTCATTATAAATTTAAACATTATGAAAAATACAATCATCTTATTATGCATCGCCGTATTCGGATTAACAGCCCAACAAACACAGGCTCAAGAAGCCAAAAAAACGGCAGAAATTGTTGTGCAAACGTCAGCTCAATGTGACATGTGTAAAGAGCGCTTAGAGAAGGCCATGGCCTATGAAAAGGGAGTGGTTTCTTCGAAGCTTGATGTTGAATCGGCCAAGTTTACCATTGTCTATAAAGTGGATAAAACCACGCCGGAAAAGATCAGGCAAGCCATTAGTAAAACAGGATACGATGCCGATGACATTCAGGCGGACAAGAAGGCACACGATAACTTGCCTCATTGTTGTCAGAAGGGCGGACATAAGTAGAAATCTACCGGTAAAGGGTTAGATTGGCAGGAAATAAAAAAGAGGGAGCTAAATCAGCTCCCTCTTCGAAACAAAATTAAACTAATACTTAATTATTTTTCTTTTGTAACTGTTGTTCCTGCCATTAAGGTTCAGGAAGTATATCCCTGCAGGTTGATGGGCTATGTTAATGGTTGTGATGTTTTTGGTCAATGTTTCGGATGCAAGAACCTTTCCTTCAATGGTCGTTAGTTCGTAACTGATCCACCTTTCCGGGTTTTTGACATGAATGATTAACACGTCGTTGGTTGGGATTGGATAAACTGAAAACGATGCTTGTTCTTCAAAGAGGTAAGAAGAGGTAATGATCACATTGACATTCACACAATTTGACGTATCCGTACATCCGTTTTCAGAAATGGCTACAGCATAGTTTCCGCTGGCCATGGCAATGTATTGTTGGTTCGTTGCACCGGATATGATGGCGTAATTGTTATCGCAATCGAGCCATTGATAGGTTCCTGTTGAAGAGGAAGCCGTTAGGGTGTCGCCATTGCTGGTAATGCCTGTATTTACCGTTGTAACATTTAAAAATTCGGTGACAATACTGTCGCAGCTGTTAGCAGCACCACCGGTTAATGTAGAAGTGTGGAATTCATTCGAGGTAATGTTCGAGGACGTGGTTCCATCTGCGTAGGAATAATTATCGCCATTACAAATGTTAAACGTTACAGAGTCGGTTGCTGTTTTATTGACGGTTAAATTGATGGTGGCAACAGAATCACAGCCACCGATATTCAATAAGGTGTCGGAATACGAACCGGAGATGGTATACGTGATGCTGTTTGCCGGCCAGGTATAAGAATCGCAGGCTGTAATGTTAGCTGAACCGGAATTCGGGGTGCAGGTGGTAGCCAATGTACTGCAAGGTGTGCCCATGTGGTCACCCCAGATAAAACCAACCCATTGCGGATTGTCGATAAACGGATTTCGGTTCCCCTGGATTGCATAAACAGCATTATTCCGATCAATTTCTTTTTGACTTACCGGATCGTTTGCATGCCAGGTCAGTAGAACAGTCATGAGCCAGGAGTTGTATCCCGGGTAGGTGTTGCCATCAAGCGCACAATCACCTTGAGTTGAATTTCCGAACCAGGATGGTAAGAAAGGTTCATACCGGGTAGCGATGTAGAAATACATTCTGGCATAATCTCCTTTATACTCATTGATGGGTTCAAAATATTGCATGGATGTACAGGGATAAGCAGAATTTGTTCCAACCTTGAATCCGTTTGATCCTGTAACATTGGCAACCTGAACTTCTCCGGGAGGGTAGTTCAGTTTTGCCGTATTCATTTCCCGGTCAGCCGGAGTAATGTGGTGCATATCAAAGTTGATGGTGTCTGTGGGATATATGGTGGTGCTACCCCACCATGAGCGGGGGAAAGTATGTTCCCGGTTATAACACATGCCTTCACCGGGAGGGCAGGAGCCTCCGTCCCGGTCGTTGCAATGGTCAAATTCAAACTCTCCGGTACCGGATGGGATGTCGGTAAACATATCCCATACAATTTCGGCTGTCGCATTATCATTCCACCTTCTGTCGGTTGTCAATAGAGCATCCCAGGTGTCGTAAAAACTCGATGTGTAGCGTACCACTTCGGTATAATTTCGAACCAGTTTATACAATTCGGTTTTCAAGCCAGCACAGTTCCCGCCATTCTGAATGTACGTGTTGATGGAGTTGTAGTAATCGGCTTCAATGTTGATGTTGTCAATTTCGTAGTTTTTAGAGCTACTGGCCGTACCGGTATATTTGAATGCAAAGTAGACACTGGTTCCATTGATTGAGCTCACATCGATGGCAGGGTGCCTCATATGAAGTGTTGAGAAACAGGAGAGCGAATTAATATCCCACAAGGTGAGCGGGATGTTGGTCCAGGTTGCATTCTGGACATCCGTTACCGTATTTCCTCCGTTGTAATTCACAGAATAATACAATTCGATCAGAGCGCCTGAAAAACCATCATTATAATCGAACATGAAGTACTCATCACTTTGTGCATTCATGTTGATAGCCGGTGAAATGAGCCAGTCCTCATCATCGGATCCACCAAAGCCATTCATTTCAGCAAACCCACTTGTGGCCGACCAGATATCGCCAGCGTCGGTAATACTGACCTGAGACCAGCTGCCCAGGCCTGAGGTAAAATCTTCACTGTGAACCGTGATCTGCGCTGCAATAGGAGTGCGAAGCATGAACAGAATGATTAATGAAAGGAGAAGTTTTGTCCGCTTGTTCAATAGTTTCATTTTACAATGTTTTGAAAATAAACTTTGAAGCGGTTTAGGAAGAATCCTATAGGGTGATCACTTCTTTAGTAGTTCAATAATAAACAAATAAATTAATTTTCGGATTATTTTAAGGCTAAGAATGTAAATAAATGGCCGATTTACTTTTATGAATACCTTTATTCGCGGGTAATTTTTTCGTTTACCCAGGCTTCAAAGTCAAACAATCGAAACATGCTGCTTTCATAGGAATCTTTTTTTAATTTGATGAGATCTTTATGGATGTTGGTTAATTGTTTTTTGTTTCCGGAATCGGATCCGGTAAGAAATTTGATGATTAGGTTTTCGGTCTTAAAAAGTCTGTTTTTTCGTTTTAAATAATTTTTTGTGGATTGAGAGAAGTAATCGATGGAGAACAGGTTGTTTTTCTCATAATGAATGATTAGGTTGAATAGCCGGATGTAGGTGACGATATCCATTCTAACTTTAAAAGTTGAGTCATTGATGATGATGTTTGAATACCGGATGGCTTTATTATATGCTTTGAAATGGAAGAGAATACGGATTACCAATACAAGATGTTCATAGTACACTTGTTTGGGGGCATGAGGCTCAAAATGGCTGTAGTTCTTTTCGATGTTCTGAACAATTTGATAGGCTTCTTCAAATTGTTGGTTGTGGATATGAATGAATAACCTCAGGTTATTGTTGAGGTAAAAAAGATATGCTGATAAAGAAACGGAAGAACGTATGATTCTGTTTTCCTCCATTTCTTGTAGTTTGTCCAAGGTGTGCAAAGCCAATTTGTAATCTTCCAGGTGCCGGTATGTGTTGGCCAGATTATAAATACTGGATACGTATCCTTTTGGTGAGCTTTGGATTAAATAATCATTCGATTCGTACAGCGAAATGATGGTTAGAAGCGGGCTTAACTGTTTTCGGTAGTCTCGTTTACTATTTAGATTGGCTACCAATAAGCTGTTGTAGAAGAGGGCTTTTTTATTGGAATCGGGATTAGAATTTATATGGGACGCCAACTGCTGAATGGCATCCGCTTCCTCGTCGTTCCTAATCCCTCCTTTTTCCGTTCTTTTTTGATAGACAGCTGTGGCGATGAATTCAAATTCGGTTAGATGCATGTGCTGCTGGGTACTTGCCTGTAGTGTTTTCAGGCTGGTTAAAGCAGCTCCGTAATCCAATAATTTGGAGTTAATTTCAAACTGAAGTTGGTGAATAGTGATCAGATGCTGGTATAGTTCGGTTCCGGTTGCCATTTGTTCAGCTTTTTTCAGGATTTTCAGTGCCTGGTTTTCAAGCCCTTTGTAAGCCAGAATCTCGGCATTGGTAATGAAATTCTGGACTTTCATTTTATAGCTAAAATCATAGTAGTAGATATTTAAAGATTTTAGAATCAAATGATACAGGTAGTTCTTTTCGGCGGCGACATTTTTTACGAAAGGTTGTTCAATTAAATCCTGGTTCGACGTATTGTCCGTTTGGTCAATATAATCGAACAGCTTTACATAATTGTTCTCATTGCCAATGGTGTGTCTTTGAGAAAAGATTTTAAAGAATCTTTTTTCGGACATGCTCAGGGATTTTATAAGGTCGAATAAGGGTTCCTTTTTCATAAAACGAAAATCAGACTTTTTAAAAATACAAAAAATAGAGTTCTGTTCTGTTTCTCTGTTCAACTAATTTTGAAGAAAAAAGAACCATGATTTCCAGATGTTACATTTTAGCTCTTCTTTTCCTTTTGACTGTCCAGGGATCCGCTCAAATAACCATAGCCACCGGTTCCGCTCCTTCTGTTTTGGTTGATAGTTTGGTAGGTGCTGGAGTTACGTTTTCAAATGTTTCTTTTTCGGGTGTGTATGGCGGAACTAAATATCAGGCCGGCCTTTTTACTGCATCCGGATCGGTGGCGACCGGTTTAGGGTTTTCTTCGGGTCTTGTGTTGTGTTCCGGAAAAGTGACAGACATTCCCTTGTCGCTGGGCATATACCCCGGGAGTTCAAACTTTACCAGTTCGGGATTAACATCCTGCACGACTGGAGAGGTTCGTCAAAGCGGGACCTGTGCCGTTACGGAAAATGATGTGGATATCCTTGCCGGAGCTCAACGGTACTACAATGCGGCAATTCTGGAGTTTGATTTTGTGCCGACGGGATCCATTATCGAGTTTCAGTATGTGTTTGGCTCGGAAGAATATGATCAGGACGATGGTTCGTTCTCGATCAACTACAATTGCTCCTCCTATAATGATAAATTCGGATTCATTATTAGTGGTCCGGGTATCTCGGGTGGACAAGGATATTTGAACGATGGCGAAAACATAGCCAGGTTGGCCAATGGTTCCGAGGTGGCCATCAATTCGGTCAATAATGGTGTAATTGGAAGTTATGGCGGGTCGCCTTCTGCCGCGAACTGCCTTGCTGCCAACCCGGCCTGGATCAACGGCATGCCAACTGCCGAATTCAACGGACCAATATATGGCATTCAGTTCAACGGGAATACCAAAGTGCTTACGGCAACGAAAAGTGGCTTGACTTCCGGCGCAACGTATCACATCAAACTCATTGTAACCGATGTAAATGACGGAGCTTATGACAGTGGCGTATTCTTAAAAGCCGGCAGTTTCTCCCCTCCGGTTATCACTCCGGTTGAATTGACCGCTTTTGATGTGGCATGTCAGGACGGGCAGGCTCATTTAAATTGGAGTACAGCCATGGAGATCAACAACGATTATTTTGTGGTGGAGAAATCGATTGATGCTTCCAGGTTCTACGAATTAACCAAGGTAAAAGGGAATGGGAATGCCCATACGACTAAAACGTATCAATTTGTGGATGCCGAAACGGATGGTCAGTCCGTTTATTATCGATTGAAGCAAGTTGATTTTAATGGGTCTTATTCCTACTCGAACACGATAGCTTTTACGCCTTGTGAAGGCCAGACCTGGTATGTTGACCAGGTTTATTTTAATGTCACGTCAAATGAATTGACACTGGATTATTCAGGATTGATGACAGATGAAATATCATTAACCATAGTCGATTTAAAAGGGTCGGTGGTTCATAAAACCGATAAAATAGTATTGCCAGGAGACAACAAGCTGCGTGTGCAGCTTCCGGGTTTTCTTGGTGCCGGATTGTATGCTGTTCATGTAACTACGGGGCAAGTGGTACAGGCGTTCAAATTTATGGTTTCAAAATAAAGGGTTATGATACGGGTAAGTGAAATGGTTTTTGATCAGTTGTTTGACTGCCCGAAAAAAATCTCATCCGGAGAGAAAGTGGTGGTGGTTTTTTCCATGTTTTTTGTCCTGGTTAGTGTTGGTGTTTTCCTTATTGAAAACTAGAACAGACTTTTTAAAAATAAAAAAATCTAATTGATCAGATGTTGTAAATCCATCTACTTTTGTCCGCAAATGAAATCGTTTCAAAATATACTATCTGTAATCATTCCCATTATTGTGGGAACAAACGCTCCATGGATGGTATGAGTAGACATGTAAGTTTTAGTTTAGAGCCATCCATCCGGGTGGCTTTTTTTATATTAAAAAATTGTAACGTATGTATTTTAACGAAGAAACCTTAGTTTATTTAAATGGGAAATGGATAGAAGCTTCAGCAGCAAGTACCAACTTGTATGCCCAAACCCTGCATTACGGATCCGGTGTTTTTGAAGGGATCAGGTCATATCAAACAGAAGATGGTGTGATGATCTTTAAAGCCAGAGAGCATTTCGACCGGTTACTTTATTCCGCTGGAAAAATGCACATTTCATTGCCTTACTCGGCAGAAGAACTGGAAGCCGTCTGCTATGAATTATTGGATAAGAACGGCCTTCAGAATGCGTACATCCGTCCGTTGGTCTTTCTCGGTCCGAACATGAGTTTGCAACCCACTCAAGAGGTTAACTTTTTTGTGTGTGCCTGGGAGTGGGAGAAGTATCTGGGCGATCAGTTGCTTCATGTGATGACCTCCTCCTATCAACGGCCAAACCCGAAATCATGTCATGTAGATGCCAAGGTTGTTGGGCATTACACCAACTCCATACTAGCCACAACCGAAGCCAAGCAAAAGGGTTATGATGAAGCACTATTGCTTGATGCTAATGGTTATGTGGCGGAAGGGCCAGGGGCAAATTTCTTTTTCGAGAAAAACGGGATTTTGTACACTCCTCCCTTAGGAAATATATTGCCAGGCATAACCCGTTCAACAGTTATCGAATTAGCGGATGAACTTGGGTTTGAAGTGCAGGAAAAGTATTTCACAATCGATGAGGTTAAAGGTTCGGACGGTGCATTTTTTACAGGAACCGCAGCTGAAGTAGCGGGAATAGCTTCGTTGGATGGTGTCTCATTCAGGGCTAAATGGGAGGATACGATGGGGAGCGAACTGGCACGCATGTATACCTATCGGGTTACTTCACGAGAGTATAACAGTTTTGAACTTGTCTAAATTATCAGGATGGAACTTAATCGATACAGTAAGCGGGTTACTCAGGACGACACCCAACCGGCAGCGCAATCGATGTTGCATGCCATAGGCTTAACACGAGAAGATTTTGACAAACCTTTTGTCGGAATAGCCAGCACCGGTTACGAAGGAAATCCCTGTAATATGCATCTGAATGACCTGGCCAGGCACATTAAAGAAGGGGTTGTAAGCAGCAGTGGAGTAGGGCTGATTTTTAATACCATTGGAGTTAGTGATGGGATTTCGATGGGGACTCCCGGCATGCGTTTTTCACTGCCATCAAGAGATGTTATTGCGGATTCCATGGAAACGGTAGTTGAGGGGATGAGCTATGATGGCCTGGTAACCGTTGTCGGGTGTGATAAGAATATGCCCGGAGCACTCATGGCCATGTTGCGTTCAAACCGACCGGCGATTCTGGTTTATGGAGGAACTGTGGCATCCGGTAATTGTCATGGTAAAAAACTGGATGTTGTATCCTCGTTCGAAGCCTGGGGTGCCAAGGTTGCCGGAACAATGAATGAGCAAGAGTACCGGGAGGTAATAGCGCATGCTGTACCCGGAGCAGGAGCGTGTGGAGGAATGTATACGGCAAACACCATGGCTTCAGCGATAGAAGCATTAGGGATGTCAATGCCTTTCAATGCTTCCAACCCGGCCCGGTCATCTGAAAAGGTGAGAGAATCCTTCAAGGCTGGAAAGCAAGTACTGGAGCTGTTGAAATCAGATCTAAAACCAAGAGATATCGTTACCAAAAAATCGTTGGAGAATGCCATTACGCTGGTAACGGTTTTAGGAGGATCAACCAATGCAGTACTTCATTTCCTGGCCATAGCAGATGCTGCGGAGGTAGCCTTCACCCTCGAGGATTTTCAGCGGATCAGTGATCAGACACCTTATCTGGCAGACCTGAAACCAAGCGGAAAATACCTGATGGAAGATGTGCATCGGATAGGAGGCATACCGGCTGTCATGAAATATCTTCTGGACCAGGGTTATCTGCATGGTGATTGCATGACCGTAACAGGCCGGACCTTGGAAGAGAATTTATCTGAAGTCCCCAATTTAGTGAAAGACCAAAAAATAGTGTGGCCTGTAGAAGCCCCTATAAAAAGTTCCGGCCATATCCGAATACTGTACGGGAACCTGGCATCGGAAGGTAGCGTGGCTAAAATAACAGGAAAAGAAGGATTAACTTTTACCGGGAAGGCTAAGGTTTTTGATGGTGAATACGCCGCCAATGATGGCATTAAGCAAGGCCTCGTAAAAAAAGGAGATGTTGTGGTGATCCGTTACGAAGGCCCGAAAGGAGGTCCGGGAATGCCGGAAATGTTAAAACCGACTGCTGCTATCATGGGAGCGGGTTTGGGAAATGATGTGGCATTAATAACAGACGGTCGGTTCTCAGGAGGAACGCATGGTTTTGTGGTCGGACATATCACGCCGGAGGCTCAGGAAGGCGGGAACCTTGCACTGCTGATGGATGGAGATGTGATCACCATCGATGCGGTTGAAAACACTATCCATGTCGATTTAACAAAAGAAGAATTGGAAACGCGAAGAAAAGCCTGGAAAGCCCCGGAACTTAAGGTGACCAGCGGGGTGCTTTATAAGTACGCCAGAACAGTCTCATCCGCATCGCAAGGATGCTTAACCGATAAATTTTGATCCATGGAAACACTGTTGAAGGAAGAAATAAAAGGAAAAACGTTGTCGGGAGCAGAGGCTGTTGCGCAATGCCTGATTGCCGAAGGTGTGGAAACTCTTTTTGGTTATCCAGGCGGAGCAATCATGCCCGTTTATGATGCTTTATACGACTACCAGAATGAGCTTAAACATGTGTTAGCCAGGCATGAACAAGGAGCTATTCATGCTGCTCAGGGTTATGCCCGTTCAACAGGAAAGGTGGGGGTTTGTATCGCTACATCCGGTCCTGGCGCAACAAATCTGATCACAGGAATTGCTGATGCACAGATCGACTCTACTCCGCTGGTTTGCATCACGGGGCAAGTTCATTCGCACCTGTTGGGTACTGATGCCTTTCAGGAAACAGATGTGGTTGGAATTTCCATGCCGGTTACAAAGTGGAATTATCAGGTGACCCGTGCAGAAGATATTCCGGCAGCCATTGCCAAAGGATTTTATGTCGCGAAGAGTGGTCGTCCCGGACCTGTGTTGATCGACATCACTAAAGATGCCCAGTTCGGCACATTCGAGTTTATCTATAAACCCTGCCAGCATGTGCGGAGTTATGTGCCGAAAAGAGCCGTAGACCAGGCCTCCATTGTAAAAGCAGCCGAACTGATCAATCAGGCCAAAAAGCCCTTAGTCGTGTTCGGTCAGGGAGTGCTTTTGGGGAAAGCAGAAGCGGAATTCAAGCAGATACTTGAAAAAGCCGGCTTACCAGCAGCGTCTACCATCATGGGGATCTCGGCACTACCAACAGAGCATTACCTCTATATGGGAATGTTGGGTATGCATGGGAATTATGCTCCCAATGTCTTAACCAATTCATGCGATCTCTTGATAGCTATCGGTATGCGGTTCGATGACCGGGTAACGGGCAATGTGGAAAAATATGCCAGGCAGGCCAAGGTCATCCATTTTGAGATCGATCCGGCCGAAGTAGATAAAATAATAAAGACCGATGTAGCAGTGGTTGGGGATTGCAAAGAGGCTCTGAATCAATTACTTCCCTTGTTGGAAAACCGAAGCCATGTAGGCTGGTTGAATGAGTTTCAACGCTTAAGGGATCTGGAATCGGAACAACTGATCCAATCGGAACTTGAACCTGAATCCGGCGAGATTACCATGGGAGAGGTGATTGAACAGGTGAATCGAATCACAAAAGGGGAAGCCATTGTTGTTACGGATGTAGGACAGCATCAGATGATGGCCTGTCGTTATGCCAAGTTCAAACGCAGCAGAAGCCTGATTACTTCCGGAGGTTTGGGAACCATGGGCTTTTGCCTGCCTGCGGCTTTAGGTGCGAAAATAGGAATGCCGGACAAACAGGTTGTTGCCATAGTGGGTGATGGCGGGGTTCAAATGACTATCCAGGAACTGGGAACGATCATGCAGACCGGTGCTGCAGTGAAGATCTTGGTACTCAACAATCAATTCCTCGGGATGGTGAGGCAATGGCAGGAATTGTTTTTTGATAAGCGGTATTCATCAACCATGATGATCAACCCGAATTTCCAGCTCATTGCGCAAGGATATGGAATTGAATCACGGAAGGTGGAAAAACGGGAAGATTTGAATGAAGCCCTGAAAAACATGCTGGAACATGAAGGGTCATTTTTGCTGGAAGTTGCGGTTGGCCAGGAATTCAATGTCTTTCCAATGGTTCCGACAGGATCTTCAGTATCAGAAATAAGATTAAAATAAAATGAAAAAACAGTACACCATTTCAGTATTTACCGAAGATCAGATCGGATTGTTAAACCGTGTAAGTATCATCTTCACGCGCAGGCACATCAACATCGAAAGCATTACGGCTTCAGAAAGTGAGATGCAGGGGATACACCGGTATACGATCGTTCTCCATGAAGCCGAGGATTTGGTTATGAAAGTGGTAAAACAACTGGAAAAACAAGTGGATGTGGTGATGGCTTTCTATCATGGGAATGATGAATTGATTCATCAGGAGATAGCTTTGTATAAACTGGAAACGGCCTTGCTGGTTTCGGGTGGAAAAGTAGAGAAGATATTGAGGGAGCATCACGCCCGGATTATTTCGGTTGAACCTGACTTCACTGTGATTGAAAAAACAGGTTTCAAAGAAGATACCCAGAGGCTGTTTAACGAACTGGAGCCCTACGGTATCCTTGAGTTTGCACGATCCGGTCGGGTAGCCGTGACAAAACCCATGAAACAACTGAAAGAATATTTAAATGAAATTGAAATAACAACATTAAAACAATAATTATGGCAACTATCAATTTTGGAGGGGTAAACGAAACAGTCGTTACCCGAGATGAATTTCCACTCTCAAAAGCACTGGAAACACTAAAAGACGAAACCATTGCAATTCTGGGGTATGGCGTTCAAGGCCCGGGTCAATCACTAAACCTGAGAGATAATGGGTTTAATGTTATTGTCGGTCAACGAAAAGGTTCCGGTTCCTGGGATAAAGCAGTTGCAGATGGCTGGGTTCCCGGTCAGGATTTGTTCGATCTGGAAGAAGCCGCCGGACGGGCAACGATTATTGAATACTTACTGTCTGATGCGGGGCAGATGGAGCAATGGGAAATGGTAAAGAAACACTTAACTCCAGGAAAGGCACTTTATTTTTCACATGGGTTTGGTGTGACGTATGCCGACAAGACCGGGATCGTTCCACCGGAAGATGTTGATGTGATCCTGGTTGCACCTAAAGGTTCGGGTACTTCGCTAAGGCGATTATTTTTAGAAGGAAAAGGTCTGAATTCCAGTTATGCAATCTATCAGGATGCCACCGGAAAAGCATTTGAAAGGGTTGTTGCGCTCGGGATAGGTGTTGGTTCGGGGTATTTGTTTGAAACCACATTTAAAAATGAAGTGTATTCGGATTTAACGGGAGAGCGGGGTATATTAATGGGAGCTTTGGCGGGATTGTTTGAGGCGCAGTATCAGGTACTCCGGAAGCATGGTCATTCTCCTTCCGAAGCCTTCAATGAAACGGTAGAGGAATTGACGCAGAGTTTAATGCCTCTGGTTGCTGAAAACGGTATGGACTGGATGTATGCCAACACGTCAACCACGGCTCAACGGGGCGCTTTGGACTGGAGGCATAAATTCAGGGAGGCTACCATTCCGGTGTTTAGCGAGTTATACGCGCGTGTTGCTTCCGGTAAAGAAGCCGAACTGGTTATCGCCGCAAACAAAAAACCGGATTATCGGAATACTCTGAATGCCGAACTGGATGAGATCAAATCCTCTGAGTTGTGGCAGGCAGGGCAACAAGTGAGAAAACTCAGGCCGGAAAATAACTGAGATGGAAACCAGGGCTTATTATCCACAATTGAGCGATGTACAAGTCGCTTCCGAACGCATCAAGGAGGTGATTACGCCAACTCCTTTAATGTTGAGTGTAACCGCTTCTGAGGAGCATCAGGCTCAAGTGTATTTAAAAAGAGAAGATCTGCAACGTGTTCGTTCCTACAAAATAAGAGGAGCATACAATAAGATCAAGAGTCTGAAGCGGGAAGAATTGTGTCATGGTGTGGTTTGTGCCAGTGCCGGGAATCATGCACAGGGGGTTGCTTATGCTTGTAAAACTTTAAATATAAAAGGTGTTTTATTCATGCCGGCTCCAACCCCTTTGCAAAAGATCGAGCAAGTGAAGATGTTCGGAGGAGCTTATGTACAGGTTATCCTTGAAGGGGATACATTTGACGATGCATTAAGCGCAGCCAAAGGCTACTGTGAAGTTCATCGTTCAGTCTTTATCCCACCTTTCGATGATGAAAAAGTGATCGAGGGTCAGGCTACAATCGGTCTGGAATTGTTGGATCAGGCCGATGAGCCTGTCGATTACCTGTTTCTTCCGGTAGGAGGCGGCGGGTTGGCTGCCGGAGTTTCAGCTATTTTTAAGGCGTTATCGCCCTCAACCAAAATAATCGGGGTAGAACCCGAAGGAGCGCCTTCCTTAACGGAAGCCTTGCGTCAAGGTTATCCCGTAAAACTGGACCGGATCGATAAGTTTGTGGATGGAGCTGCCGTTCAACAGGTTGGTGAGCTCAATTTCCAAATTTGTAAAGAGATGCTTGATGATGTGGTTTTAGTACCTGAAGGGAAAGTCTGTGAAACGATATTGAAACTCTACAACAAAGATGCTATGGTGGTTGAACCGGCCGGGGCATTGGCACTGGCAGCCCTGGATGCATATCAGGATGAGCTAAAAGGTAAAAACGTGATATGCGTAATAAGTGGTAGCAACAACGATATTGTTCGTATGGAAGAAATTAAGGAGAGGGCTTTATTGTATCAGGGGCTGAAACACTATTTTATCGTGAACTTTCCACAACGGGCCGGGGCTTTAAAGGAGTTTGTCAATGAAGTTCTTGGTCCTAAAGATGACATTACCTTTTTTGAATTCTCTCAAAAACACAACAAAGAATTTGGTCCTGCGCTTGTTGGGATCAGAATTGAACAGCAGG
>JAGQZT010000132.1 GCA_020435335.1 Flavobacteriales bacterium
GATTCGACCTGTTGAACCGGCTGGATGAGATCAACTTTGAAGTGATCTTTATTACCGCCTACAACCAGTATGCCGTCGATGCATTCAAGTTCAGTGCTTTCGGTTACCTGTTGAAACCCATTAAAACCCGCGAATTAAAAGATGTGATCGGCAAGCTCGAAAACCACCTCAAAGTAATGAAATCGGGCGTGAATCAGCGCCTGAAAGTGTTGGTCGAAAATTACGGGACGCAGGGCGAGATTCAAAAACTGATCATCAACAATGTGGAAGGTTTTCAGGTGGTGAAGATCAACTGCATCATCCGCCTGGAGGGTGACCGGAACTACACGCATTTCATTTTGGAAGGCGGGAGAAAGATCACGACCAGCAAGAGTATCGGCGAATACGAAGAACTCCTGAACAATTACGGGTTTTTCCGGATTCATCAGAGTACTATCATCAGCCTGCGGCACGTGGTTTCTTACCAGAAAGGCGACGGTGGACGCGTGGAAATGACGGACGGGAAAGAGGTGAAAGTCAGCCGCTACCGCAAAACGGAATTTCTGGAACGATTTGCCTGATTTTACTAACCAATTAAAAATAAAATGATGGAACATACATTTAACCGCAACCCGTTACCCGGAATACTCTTCTTGATTTCAGCGGTATTATTTAGCGTAACCACCTTCTTACAGTTTGCTATCGGAAATCCGGTAGCCGTACTTACATTAATAGCAAGCATCCTTTTTTTTATCAATGCATTCTGGTCGTTTTCAACCCCATTCATGATCATCGGCAAGCAAACCATTGTGATCAAAGAGACCCTGGTAAGAAAGAAAATGATCATGATCTCTTCCATTGAAAAGGTAACGATCACAAACAATACGGTTATATTTACGATTCAGGGGAATAAAACCATAAAAGTGAACATCCTGCTGGCTATGACAGGGAAAGATAAAGCTGCTTTGCAAGAAGCATTGAAAGACTTTACAAATTAATTAAGCGGATCAACTAGCCCCGATCAATAATTTTATCCCGGAACTTCTGAAATTCGACCCAACTGGTATCATCCATGTTCTTGCAGTCCATAAATTCACCGGTAGAGCAATCCATGGCTTCCCATTTTTGCTCAAGCAGAATGAGGGTAATGACCGGCATGGGATCACCTCCTCCACGGACATGCAGCATGATGGTGTTTACCGATTCATCATCTCCGGTACTGAATTCGATGGAGAATCCGTTTCCCTCATAACGCCCCCAACTGGGATCGGAAAAATCCAGTCCGGGGAGTAAAGCACACAATTCTTTTACAATCTCGCTTCGGTTTCCTAATGGAGATGGTAGGTAATCCTGATCATTCAGGTCAAATTTTTCTTTGAGTATAGCAACATCCCAGCTCATAATTTTCAATGATTAATTAACAGTATGTATCCAATATTTTGTTTCTTCATGACTCAATCCAACCACTTTAATTTCTTCGGGTGGCGTATCAAAAAAGAAATCGATTAACCCCCGCTTTAAAAAGACCTCCTTGAATGAGCAGGCTTCTATTTGCAGGGCATGATCGCCCGAAGAAGCAAGGGGAGAGGAGCCGTAAGTTACCTCTTCGATGCGTAAGGTTTTCCGGCTTTGATTCACAATACCCACCCGGTTGTGATGTACCTGACAGTTTACTTTTGCCCCGGCCTTTTCCTCCATTTCTACCGTAAAAGATCCCAGGGCATAATAGGCGTAAACCGTCAGGTCGGGTTCGATAACATAGACTTTCCTTCCGGAAAACTTTATCATAACAAACACGAGGATAGCAAAGCTCAAGGCCCCGTATTTCAGTACTTTATCCGTGAGTTTTTTCTTTAAGAGTTGATAGAAGGTTGCAAACCCTAGGATGGCTGCAATGGCCGCTGTTAGGATAAAATAGGATTCAGGGAGCATCATTTGTTCATCACGATATTCGGGAAACTAACCGGTTCATCTTTTATTTAAATGTAAGCAAAACAATCGTATCAACCATCCAGTCAACAAGTTCTTCTTCCGTATATTCTTCTTCAGGATATACAAACTTACCTGCATTCGCCTGGGTTTTCAAAAGTTGTAATCCGTCTTTTTCTCCCATTAATTTAAATACGGAGTAAGTGAAGGCCGGCTTTCGGACATGCTCATAGGAGATAAAGATACGCTCGAGGCTATAAGGTTGAACGGGAAACACTTTGACATCCGAAAATTGATGAATCACAGGATAGTTTGCGCTAATTTCTTCCGGTTGAATGGTCATGCCATGCGTGATCTCCCGGATTCCCTGAAGGTCATTTGGTGTGGTTCCCATAAAGTAACCAAAACTACTCAACAGCCTGTGTTTTACTTTCTCCAGGATGCGCTGGGCTTCTTCGGTGGTATTGTCTTTTCCGAATACACCATGGCCGAAATCGAGGTAAAAGGATTTGGATTCATACCGGTCATTGGTTTCAGGTGTCCAGTTAGAGCTACAGGATACCAGGCACAGGATAGCAATGGTTATACAGGAATGTTTGAGGAACCTCATATATAATGCACAACGATGTAGTAAATTCCTCCGGCCCAGAGGATAAAAGTCCAGTACCGGACAGGTATAAAGAACAGGGAAGCATGATCCAGATTCATGATCGGATTGCTTTCCATGGCCTTTTTATACTTCATGATCTTTTCGTCATCCTTCGATTCCTGCATCTTTCGGTCATTCCATTTTTTCTTCATCAGGGTAAGCAAGAGTAATACGCCTCCCAGGATCAGTCCGACTCCCAGTCTTAATTTGCTTTTCTTCAGATCGGCGTCAAAAAAATAACCGGATAACCAGTAAGCTATCCCTGTCAGAACGAGAACAATCAATCCTATTCCTCTGAAAATAACCATAATTCTATTGTTTAAAGGATTCCATTACATGTTAGCAAGCTCAGAATAAGGCCTGTTAGGAGGATTACGGCGAAGTACACCAATTTGAATCCTAAGGGCATTTCTCTGAAGTTCTTAAACATGGATTATCCGGTTAAGGGTACACTAATATATACAATTAGCCGGAGAGATACCCGGTGATCTGCATAATAACTCATGTTTCGTCCGGAAATAACGAAGCCCTACATGGTAGGGCTTCGTTATGCATTTGGTAAATCAGTTTAATTTTCTTGCTTGAACCAGAAGAAGTTGTTCCATCCTTCTACCAGGCGGGTAGGGTCGGTGTTTTTCGTTCTGTCTTGTTCATCCATCAGAACAATCTTGTTGTTGGCCACACTAAAGCTGTAGGTTCTTGGCTTATCCTCGGTATCTAACTTCAGCTCAATTTTGTAAGCACCATCCGTAAAATCGGCTAGTTGAATGGTTTTCTTTCCATCGGCTGATTTCAGTGCGGTGGATTGAGCTTTCCATTCTCCGCGTTCTACTTTGGATACTTTGGGTTTATCCATGTTGTAGTGTTTTGCAAAAGGTTTGCCGTCTTTGGTAATGTTTACCGTCCAGTTAACATCCTTCGTTGTTTTATTGGCGTTTGCCGGATCCGGTTGGAAGACCTCGTGCATCATGTACACGCCGAAGATCATGTTGCCGGACTCCTGGTGTTCCAGGTAAACATACTTGTTCCAGGGACCACGACTCAGGTACATTTCATTTACAGAAGCATACGGGTCGTCGTTAGTCACTTTGTAAACTTCGAATTCGAAGTTGTAAAACAGTTTTTCGCCGGCAAAAAATTCCAAACGGTAAGTACCTTCTCCCCATTTTTTCAGGTCGATGTTGGTTCCATCCGCCCAATCACCGTTCTTTTTGTAACGGCTTGTCGGAGCGTTGAACTTTCTGAGTTTGTTGTTGTCGAAAGTTGTGCTTCCGTCGTACTCAAAATAATCGATGAATTCAGTGCCTTTATACACTTTTACCTTGAGGTATTTGGATTGATCATACACGGTGTTAACAACGCTTCCGTCTGTTTTTTTATAGGGCACAAAGGAGGCGGTATAACTTTCCAGTCGTGTAGAGCCGCCGGTATATACGATTGTACCGTAAAGCAGGGAGTTCATGGTTACCGCAGGAGTTAGGTTAAACGTGTTGTAGTCCAGATCCAGTGGTTTTTCGGCAGCGGCCGGTGCAGCAGATGGAGTATTGCTGCTTGTGGATGTACTGGTACTGTTTCCGGAATTGGTTGATTCATCATCTTTTTTATTGAGTACTTTTTCGGCAGCTTTTTCCTTGGCTTTGCCTTTGGCGGCATCTTTCAACTTATTGAACTGGGCATTTGCCGCAGTGGTAGTTAAAATCAGGGCTGCCATACCTACGATCTTCGTTACATTTCTCATAATTTCAGGATTAAGTTCATAATTTATTTTGATGCTCTTGAAACCAAAACTAAAGTCAATTTCCGAAAGAATTTTAGCCGATGTACCCGTGGTAAACTATAGGAGCATCCTGGAAGGAGAGAATTATCGGATGGCGGTTTGGAAGTGTCCGGTCGCATTTAAGTACAAGGCAACCCTTCCCTTACTAAGTTTAGTATAGATTAATATGTGGAGAAATTATCAGTATGACACAGTCTGCTTGGGGTTAAACTAAATGTTGTTTTTTCCCCTCTGGAGAGGGGGTAGGGGTGTGTTAGTAACCACGACAGGAGTACTTCGTGATCCTTTGAACTCCATGGTCAAAATGAAGCCCGAATCGCTGTGCGCTTTTTGGACTTCTTATGTTCGTTCTTCAAGCAAGCTTGATTCACTCCATAAAAAAAGCCCGACTGCTTTGCAGCGGGCTTCATTTATCTGTGACCACGACAGGATTCAAACCTGTAACCTTCTGAGCCGTAATCAGATGCGCTATTCAGTTGCGCCACGTGGCC
>JAGQZT010000133.1 GCA_020435335.1 Flavobacteriales bacterium
CCGGTCTCATTCACCCAATCATCGTAAACCTCTGCAATGTTATTCAGTTCACGCTTGCAGGGGCTGCACCAGGTTGCCCAGAAATTAATGATCATGGGCTTGCCTCCGTTTTCGAAATCGGAAGTATTTACGTTAACACCCTCCAGATTTTTTACGTTCACGGAAGGCATGGACATGGTATTTGACTGAGAAAATGCCGCTGTCAGGCAAAAGGTTAGAACAAATAGAAAAGTAATTTTTTTCATACTAATAAATTTTAAAAAAAGAATCAGTAGTGGAAAGGCAAGAATGATGCCACACTACTGATTCTAATTCGGTTGGACCTTATTATTTATTCAAAGATAATTTTTGAGTAAATACTTGTCCGTCAATTGTAATGTTAACAAAGTACATTCCGGCTGGCAGGTCAGAACCATCGAAAGTCAGGTTGTGTTGACCGGCACCCATAGATTGTACACCTTGAGTGTGAACCAGGCTTCCAACTGTGTTGTATACATCAACTGCAACAGCCGCTTGGCTTGGTAAGTTGAAGTGTACGGTAGTTTGTCCTTCAGTTGGGTTAGGATATACTTTTAAGTTGAATTGTGCTGCTTCTAAATCTGCTGTAGAGTTCGCGTTAGTTAACGGAGCAATATCAGCGTTTAAGATCTCACCGTTATCAGCGTTGATGATCATTACCACAGCGTGAGATGCAGTCCAGTCAGTTACAACTGAAGTGTTTACATCAGCAAAAGTATAAGGATGAGTACCCGCAGTAACTGTACCGGCTGGTAAGCTGCTTGCGTCACCCAGGATGTTGTTGCTTGATAAAGATCGGGCAACGTGATCGTATCCTAAGAATGAGCTGGCAGAAACACTTGATGATGCACCGTAGAAGTCAAAGCTGTTGTTTACACCACTAGGGAAAGCCATCGGGCCACCGTTGTCATATGTACCACCTGGGCCACCGGCCTGACCAGCACCGTAGTAGTTCGATTGAGCGCTGCTCAATACATTGTCTTCAACGATTACACAAGACATTCTGTAGTTTCCTGGAATGCTTCCATACCACTCAGAATCAGCAGAAACAGAAATTTTTCCGGAAGTAGAGTTGTATACAGCAACGATGTTTTTCACTTCACAAGGAACAACAGCAGTTTTTCTAGCATTGTGCATCGCTAAGAAGCTGCTGTAGTTTGGATCTCCTTCAGCTACACGGTCAACACCACCACCTGGGTAACCACCTGGGATGTAAGTACCGATGTTTCCATCGTAAGCAGAAACAACCATCGGGTCGTTGTTGTGAACCGCAATTCCGATGAAGTCGGTTTGAGATTCCATCCAGGCTAAACCAACAGCACCTCTTGGGCACCATCCGCACCATGTACCGGTTTTCTCTTCACCAACCACTTTTTTAGCAGGGATCGTAGAAAGACCGGTGATGTTCATGCAAAGTGTGTCGTTTAAGCTGTTACCATCACCAGTTAACACAACATAAGTACAAACATTGTAAGTTGTACCTGCAGTAACGGCTAACTGAGTACCGTGAGTAAAGTTATAAGTACCGTTTGCAGAAATGTTTACAGGGAAAGTCTGGCTGTTGGCGCCACTACCTGCATCCCATACGATATCAACAGAAGTAATGGTGTTCAAACCAGTATTTCTGATTGTACCGGAAATAGTCAGGTTACCAGCAGCTGCATACTGTGACATATTTACTGCATCCATTTGAGCGTCATTTGGAAGCGGATCAGCTAACTCATATGAGAATAAAGATCCACCCTGGCTGATACCCATGATGGAGTTTTTCCCTGAAACGAAGTTGTTGCAGATAAATACACCACCGGCAATACCAGGATTAGTTAAATCGGTAGTTACGTCGTGTACCAAACCAGTTGGAACACCGGTAGCAGCATTTAACTGAACCAGGTCAGCTTGGTTAGGAGAAGTTCCCTGATCGAATGCCCATAAGTATGGACCACCAGTAGAATATGGGTCATAAGCCATACCGTACATGCCGGTTAATCCGTGAGTAGCAGCAGAGATAGAACCAAGTGTGGTTCCTGTCATACTCACCTGAGTAATGGCTGTACCCCAGGTTCCAACGTGGAAACCACCGTTGTTACCATTTAAGGTAGGATCATAAGCACACCATCTGATGTTAGTTACACTAGTGGAAATGGTAGAAGTTACCGCTTTTGTAGATGGATTGATTACGTAGATCGTAGAACTGTTGTTACCAGCATAAATGTTAGTACCGTCAGTAGTAAAACATCTTGTTCCGGTTAAACCAGTAATGGTAAATGTTCCTGTAGACGCACCAAACTGGTTAGCAGTGTACATCACATTGGAGCTCCATTCTGCAACCCAGAACTCAGTTCCGGTCCAGACTACAGCAGCCAAACCGGTACCAATAGAGGTAGGGTCAGCATCCAGCTGAACGGTCCACAATGCTTTATCACTGTGGAGTTGGTTTTTACTCATTAAGTTAGGTGAAGTTTCACAGCCGGTACAAGTAGAACTTGTTTGGGCGAAGCTTCCACCAACTAGAGCTAAACCTGCAAGAAGTAAATAAATCTTTTTCATAAGGTTAGTTTTTAGTTTTGATTAATTTGATGAAATAATAATTTTCTGATACCAAATATATTTAATTGTTCAATTCTGAGTCTTGTTATATTAATTTACTCTTGGAATCCTAATTTGGTATCAAACTTGGGGATGCTATCCCGAACGGATGAATGAAGGATTTAATTCCATATATTTGATAAAAGAAAATTAAGTAATTAAACTATAAAGCCAAAAATTATGATTAAAAAACTACTTTTTATATTTGCTGTTGCCGCCACAGGGGTATTGTCGGCACAAACCTTCCAAATTCAGGATCATCTGGATAATAATATTGAAGGGACTCACCATTATGAGTATGGAAGTAATCTGTATTTGAGTGAGACGAAGTTCCATGTAAAGAACATTTCCGGTTCAATGGCAACCTATTCAGCAAAAGTGTATGAAATTGAAAATCCAAAAGGTTCTGATCTGCAGGTTTGTTTCGGTTCTAACTGTTTCACATCTTCACAAACCATTACCGGAACAGTGAATCTGCCTGCGGGAAATACGGATACTACATTTAAAGCCGCTCCTTTTACTTTTGCGTGGGGTGTGGGTGATTCTGCCACGTGGAGAGTTACTATATATAATGTGTCGAATCCTAACGATTCATCTTCTGCCATCATTACCTGGAGAGAGAATTCAACCTCTATCGAAAACCTTAACAGTACGGATGTGTCTTATAAAGTATATCCAAATCCGGCAACGGATGTGTTGAAGATCAATTATGCATTTAATGGTAAAGTGATCAATCCGGTGGTTGAAGTGTTTGATGTGCTGGGTCAGCAAGTAGCAACTCATCAATTGGTTTCCCAAAGCGGAACGCTGAAGCTGAATGTGTCTAACATGAAAGCAGGCGTTTATTTCTATTCGATCCGATCCGGAAACGAAACGTTGAAGACGGAACGCGTGATGATCAGATAAGAGAAGTATTTAACAACTTATTAGCCAGTATTGGAATTCCAATACTGGCTTTTTCTTTTATAATTGTTAAATTTTTAATGTCCAATGTTGAAATATCATTCGGGTCGATCAGGTATTTTTCACATTGTTCGGGAACGAAATCCAGAATATTGGCAGCCGGATACACCGTTAATGATGTGCCGATGATAATCAGGATGTCAGTGTTTTTGCACCACTCCATGGCATCCATCATTTTTGGAACGGCCTCACCGAACCATACCACATCAGGCCTCAATTGAGCTTTGTGGTTGCACAGATCGCCGAGGTTGAGTTCGCTTCCTTGAACAGAGTATTGCTGGTTGTCGATTATGCTCTTTGCCTTGAGAATTTCACCGTGCAGGTGAAGCACCTTTGTTGATCCCGCTCGCTCATGGAGATCATCAATGTTTTGAGTGATTACGTGAATGTCAAACGATTGTTCGAGTTCGGCAATGATTTGATGAGCCTTGTTCGGGATGGCTTCGATAACCTGTTTGCGTCGCATGTTGTAAAAATCGAGCACAAGCCCGGGATTCCTGTTCCATGCTTCCGGTGTGGCTACATCACGGATGTCGTGATTTTCCCACAAACCTCCCGAATCACGGAACGTGTTTAATCCGCTTTCAGCACTAATGCCAGCACCTGAGAAAACAACAATCTTTTTCATTAATACTCAATTATTGATCGTAAAAATAATTCATTTTCAATCAATTACAAAAAGATATTATCGTCTTGTTTTTTAGGTACTTCAAATGTGATTTTTTCTTTGTGTCAGCCCAAAATTTATTGGTATTTTTACGGGTTTTAGGGTAAAATAAATTTATGGCAAAAACGAGGAAAGATATTGAGGCATTAGAGTATCATGCTCAGGGTAAACCGGGTAAGATCGAAGTTGTTCCCACCAAGCCTTACAGTACGCAGCGTGACCTTTCATTAGCGTATTCTCCGGGGGTTGCAAATCCGTGTATGGAAATTGCAAAGAATAAGGAGGATGTTTATAAGTATACTGCCAAAGGTAATTTGGTGGCCGTTATCTCTAATGGTACGGCTGTATTGGGGCTGGGAGATATCGGTCCCGAGGCTTCCAAGCCTGTGATGGAAGGGAAAGGGTTGTTGTTTAAAATCTTTGCCGACATCGACGTGTTTGATATTGAAGTGAATGCAACCAACGTTGATGAGTTTGTCAATACCGTAAAAGCGATTTCACCTACCTTTGGAGGGATTAACCTGGAGGATATTAAAGCACCTGAATGTTTTGAGATCGAGGAACGGCTCAGGGCCGAACTCGAAATTCCGGTGATGCACGACGACCAGCATGGAACGGCCATCATTTCTTCGGCGGCGATGCTCAATGCCATCGAACTGGCGAATAAAAAAATAGAAAAAGTAAAGCTCGTTGTGAGTGGGGCAGGTGCTTCGGCCATGTCGTGCGTGAAACTCTACGTATCACTCGGAGTAAAGCCTGAAAATATCGTGATGATTGACAGTAGCGGTGTTATCAGAAAAGACAGGGAAAACTTATCGCCATCCAAGCAATTATTTGCCACGGAAAGAGACATTAATTCACTGAAAGAAGCCATGGTTGGCGCCGACATGTTTTTAGGGCTTTCCAGGGGTGGTGTACTCACCAAAGAGATGGTAAAAGTTATGGCCAAGGATCCGATCGTTTTTGCATTGGCCAATCCGGATCCGGAAATTGCCTACAAAGATGCCGTTGCCACACGAAAGGATATTATCATTGCCACAGGGCGATCCGATCATCCCAACCAGGTGAATAACGTGCTGGGCTTTCCGTTTATTTTCCGGGGTGCACTGGATGTTCGTGCTACCACCATCAACGAAGAAATGAAGCTTGCGGCCGTTCGTGCCATAGCCGATCTGGCCAAGGAACCTGTTCCTGAGGTGGTGAACGAAGCCTATGACGAAAAAAATATTATGTTCGGCAGGGATTTCATTATTCCTAAACCGCTGGATCCCCGTTTGCTTACTACTGTTGCTCCGGCTGTTGCCAAAGCGGCGATTGACTCGGGAGTTGCCCAGCAAAAGATCGAGAATTGGGAGGTATACGAAGACAACCTTTCCAAACGACTGGGGCTGGATAATAAACTACTGAAGAACATTACGCAGAAAGCAAAAAGGAATCCGAAAACAGTTGTTTTCGCTGAGGCAGATAATTACAAGATTCTTAAGGCGGCCCAAATTGTATACGAAGAAGGGATTGCTAAACCGATTCTGCTCGGTAAGGAGAAACGGATTGAAGAAGTGGTGAAGGAATACAACCTGGATATTCACGATATTCCGATCATCGATCCGAGAAGTTCCTCGCAACGTGACCGGAAAAATAACTATGCGCAGCTGCTGTTCGAGAAAAGAAAGCGAAGAGGGATTACGCTCGCCGAAGCCAGAGAGATGATGCGGAGCCGGAATTATTTCGGATCGGCCATGGTAGAAGTCGGAGAAGCGGATGCCCTGATCTCCGGATTGACACGTAACTACAGAGATACCATCAGGCCGGCTCTTCAGGTCATCGGAACCGACGATGATGTGACCAAGATTGCAGGGATGTACCTCTTATTCACTAAAAAAGGACCATTCTTTTTTGCCGATACCACGGTCAATGTGAATCCGACCGCCCAGGATATTGTGGACATTACCGCGCTGGTTTCTAAAATCGTTCAACGATTCCGGGTGGTTCCCCGCATTGCCCTCCTATCGTACTCCAATTTCGGGTCTTCTGAAGGCGATGATGCCATCAAAATGAGAGAAGCCACGAAAATGTTGCATGAACAATATCCCGACATTATTGTGGATGGTGAAATTCAGGCCAATTTTGCGCTGAACAGGGAGCTGAGGGATGAGATTTTCCCATTCTCCGAGTTGGCCCGGAAAAATACAAACACCTTGATCTTCCCTAACCTGGCATCCGGTAACATTGCCTATAAATTGATGCAGGAAATGGGTGGAACCGAATCCATCGGCCCGATCTTGCTGGGTATGAAGAAACCGGTTCACATCCTCCAGTTGGGTAGTTCGGTCCGGGAAATTATTAACATGGTAACGATTGCCGTTACGGATGCTCAAACCAGAAAGTAATTATGATTGCTCAGATAAAAGGAAGATTAGTTGAAAAAACACCGACTTATGTGGTGATCGATTGTGGGGGAGTCGGTTATGAAATTCATATTTCTCTCAATACTTTTTCGAAATTAGGAGATGATGAACTGGGGTTTTTATACACCCATCTGATTGTTCGCGAAGATGCTCACCTGCTTTATGGGTTTGCTGAGAAAAGTGAACGGGAACTGTTCCGGTTGCTGATTTCTGTTTCCGGTGTCGGGGCTAGCACGGCAATGATGATTTTATCGTCTCTTTCGCCCGAAGAAGTTCAGCATGCCATCTTATCCGCGGATGTTAATACACTGAAATCGGTGAAAGGAATCGGTGCAAAATCGGCAGAACGGATCATCATTGATTTGAGAGACAAGATCGGTAAGGTAGATAGCAAGCAAAGTATTTCTATGGTTTCAGACAATACTATGAAAGAAGAAGCGTTAAGTGCATTGATTATGCTGGGGTTTGCCAAAAAACCAGCGGAAAATGCATTGACTAAAGTGATGTCCTCCGGGGATGATTTGACGGTAGAAGAGCTAATTAAAAGGGCGCTTAAAAATCTTTAGTTGGAAAAGTTGATTTGAGTTTTAGTAAATTCACATATAATAAATTTCTATTGATAGCCTCATTAGCAGTTACCATTATGGTAGTTGCTTTTGCTTTTGATCCGGCTACCACGGAGGCTTTTCCCAACCTGAATAATATCCTGGCTTTTGAGCCTGCCGTAATGCCTCCGGATTCACCGGAAATAGATCTTCCGTATCCGTTCGATGACGGGATCGGTGGTCCGGGTGGTAACAACAGCGGAGGTTTATATCTTAACAATCCGAGTAATATTAAGTCGGGCTTTGAGTACGACCCCGAGACCGGTACTTACAACTACTACGAGAAAATCGGTGATGAGTATTTTAAATACCCGACCTACATGGATTTTGACGAGTACATCAACTATGACTCTGAAAAATCGCTCCAGGATTACTGGAAACAAAAATCCACAGCCGAAGACATCGATCAAACGAAGGGCTTCAGGCCGCAGTTAACGGTCAAAGGAGAAGCATTCGACCGGATTTTCGGGGGGAACAAGATCGATATCCGGCCACAAGGTTCTGCCCAGTTAAGTTTTGGGATTAACCGCTCTACACAGGATAATCCTGCACTTCCGGCTAATCAGAGAAGTACAACGACTTTCGATTTTAATCAGCAAATCCAGTTGAATGTGATTGGAAACATCGGTGAAAAACTGAAGGTTTCCATGAACTACAACACCGAGGCTACGTTTGATTTTGAAAACCAGATGAAAATCGAATACACCGGTTATGAAGATGAAATCATCCAAAAGATCGAGGCCGGTAACGTTTCTCTCCCCCTGAAAGGACAATTGATTACCGGTAGCCAAACCCTTTTCGGGATTAAAACGGAATTGAAATTCGGAAGAATGACCGTTACGAGTGTATTATCTCAGGAAAAAGGGGAGAAGAAAGACATCAACATTCAGGGAGGAGCACAAATTCAGAAGTTTGAGAAAGACGCATCGGATTACGAAGAAAATAAACACTTCTTCCTGGCTCATTACTTCCGAGACACATACGAGAATTCATTATCCACCCCTCCGGTCATTACCTCCAGAGCGACCATTACCAAAATTGAAATCTGGGTATCCAACGTGAATCAGTCTACCGAAGGAACCAAAAACATCATTGGATTTATGGATCTCGGAGAGGCCACTCAGCAAAACATCTACAACGATCCGTTAGTAATCGACAATAACCCGTTTCCTACGGCCAATTTCCCTTTCAACAACGCGAATAACCTGTATTACAACATTGCCGATACCCTCGGAGGATCGCCTTATAATACGGCGAACATCCGCGGTTTCGTAAATGCCAGCCAGGAACTTGAAGCTCAAGGTTATACAAACGGGATTGATTTTGAAAAATACGAGCAGGCCCGTTTACTTACCCCGTCCGAGTACACACTCAATGCTCAGTTGGGTTATGTGTCGCTGAATTCCGCCCTCAATCTGGATAACATCCTGGCCGTTGCTTTTCAATATACCCTCGACGGGCAGATTTACCAGGTCGGTGAATTCTCTACCGATGGGGTTGCCGGGCAGGATGCGCTCTATGTGAAACTGCTGAAAGGAACAACCATCAATACTCAAATTCCTACCTGGGATCTGATGATGAAAAACGTGTATTCCCTGGGTGCGTTCAACATTTCTCAGAATGATTTTTACCTCGATATCTTTTACAGTAATCCGGCAACAGGAGTGGAAATTCCCTTTATCCCGGAGGGAGAAATTAACGGATTGCCTCTTGTAACGGTTATGAACCTCGACCGTCTGAATACCAACAATCAGGCAAATTCCGACGGAGTATTCGACTACATCAACGGTGTTACCATCAACTCCACGAATGGCCGCGTTTACTTCCCGGTTCTGGAACCTTTCGGTTCCCATTTAAGGAGTAAGTTTTCCAATCAGCAAACAGCCGACAAGTTTGCTTTCGACACGCTTTACCTGACAACCCAAACACTCGCTGAACAGGATGTAACCAAAAACAGGTATAAGATCAGGGGACAATATTCTTCTGCTACAACTTCCGACATTTCCCTGAATGCCATGAACATTCCTCAGGGATCCGTTTCTGTTACGGCAGGAGGGGCAACGCTTACCGAGAACGTCGATTATACGGTCGACTACAACCTGGGCCGCGTGAAGATCATCAATGAAGGGATTTTACAGTCGGGTACACCGATCAAAATCTCATTGGAAAGTCAGTCACTCTTTAATATCCAGACGAAAACCCTGATGGGGTCGAGGTTCGATTATAAGGTGAATGATGATTTTAACCTGGGGGGTACCATTTTGAAATTGTCTGAACGGCCTCTGACCCGGAAGGTGAACATCGGCGACGAACCGATCAACAATACGGTGATGGGCTTTGACCTGACGTATAAAAAAGATGCGCCATTCCTGACCAGATGGGCGGATAAGTTACCGGTTTACAGTACCAAGGAGAAATCATCCATTACCATTGAGGGTGAGGTTGCTAAACTGTTCCCTGGCAATCCGGGTGCCATCGGAAAGGACGGTACGGCCTACCTGGACGACTTCGAAGGCAGCCAGTCTACCATCAACATGAGCAGCATTTTCCAATGGAGACTGGCGTCCACGCCCCGAGGACAACCATCACTCTTCCCCGAAGGTGAGTTGCCTTTGTCGAATACGCTGCAATATGGTTATAACAGGGCCTTGTTTAACTGGTATAACATCGATCCGCTGTTCTGGAGAAACGATTCCAGAACACCGAACCACATTGCAAACGACCAGGCTATGCAGTCGAATCACTTCATGCGGGAAGTTTTACAAACCGAAGTGTTCCCGTTTAAATCGCAACAGCAGGGAACCACGCAGAATATAGCAACCATGGACCTTGCCTTCTATCCGACGGAAAGGGGGCCATACAACTACGATGACGGTACGGGTGTCGGATCGGGGTATGATGCTAACGGGAAGCTGTTAAACCCTTCTAACCGGTGGGGTGGTATCATGCGTAAGGTGGAGACAACGGATTTTGAATCTTCCAACGTGGAGTACATCCAATTCTGGATGATGGATCCGTTTAACGAAGATGGTGATCCGAATCATCCGGGAGGAGTTCTTTACTTTAACCTGGGGAATATATCCGAAGACATTTTAAAGGATGACCGAAAAGCATTTGAAAATGGTTTGCCAACAACGGCGATCAATTATTCGACCGGAGCAAATGCGAACCTGGTAGATACCACGATCTGGGGTCGGGTTCCTACGGTTCAGGCCTTGGTAAATGCATTTGATAATACCCCGAGTACCAGGCCGTTCCAGGATATCGGTCTTGACGGGTTGAATAACACGGATGAAGCAGCATTCTTCCCGAACTTTGCCGGGTTTACCGATCCTCAGGGAGATCCGGATCCGGCTGGGGATAACTACCACCACTTCCGGGGGTCTGATTACGATAACCAGCAGCTGGACATCCTTCAACGTTATAAGATGTACAACGGTCTCGAAGGAAACTCGCCCACCTCGGATCAATACACCGAATCGTATTCCACTTCCGGAACTACCCGCCCGGATATTGAAGACATCAACAACAACAATAACCTCGATTTCAGGGAAAGTTATTACCAGTATGCCGTAAAAATGAATCCGGCAGATGTTAGTCCTACCAATGTGGGGAACAACTACATTACCAACGTGTTTACAACAACGGTTTCAACTCCCGATGGCCGGACGAGAACCGTTAACTGGTACCAGTTCAAGATTCCGATCCGGGAACCGGAAGAGGTGATCGGAGACATTCAGGATTTTAAATCCATCCGGTTTATGCGTATGTTCATGAAAGGTTTCGACAAGGAGATCGTACTGCGTTTCGCCAAGTTGGAACTGGTTCGGGGTGAATGGAGAAAATATGCGGGTAGTCTGTTAAGTCCCGGAGACTTCATTGGTAACGATGATGATGAAACCACCTTCAATATCGCGGGAGTAAACGTGGAGGAGAACAGCGAAAAAACTCCGGTGAACTACATCATTCCTCCGGGGATTGAGCGTCAGATCAATCCGAATCCGTCTTCGGGAAGTACTGTTCAGCAACTGAACGAGCAAGCACTGGTGTTGTCAACCTGTAACCTGAAAGATGGTGATGCGCGTGCAGCATTCAAGGCTATGGATGTAGACATTCGCAGGTACAAGCGATTAAAAATGTTTATCCATGCCGAGCAAAGTGATCCGTCAAAACCACTTGCCGATGAGGATCTTTCCGTGTTTATCCGTATGGGGTCGGACTTTAACGATAACTATTATGAGTATGAAGTACCGCTCGAGGTTACGCCGGCGGGAACTTACAACACGGATAACAACAGCAACTCATCCGACCGTCTGGTCGTGTGGCCGGAATCAAACAACATCGACCTGCAATTCTCCAAGCTGACGGATATGAAAGTATTGAGAAACAGCTTGTTGAATGATGCCACAAGTGGTGTTATGCTCATCAAGCCTTACGAACAGAACGATGGTAAAAACATCATGAGGGTGAAAGGGAATCCGAATATCGGTGATGTTCGGGTATTTATGATCGGTATCCGGAACCCGAAACAAAGCCCGCTCGCTCCGAGCGATGACGGACTCGATAAATGTGCGGAAATCTGGGTGAACGAATTACGAATGACCGATTTCGACAATGAAGGAGGTTGGGCTTCCGTAGCTCGTATTACGACACAAATTGCCGATCTGGGTAACATTACCCTGGCCGGAGATTACAGCACGCCGGGATGGGGTAGTGTGGAGCAAAAACTGAACGAAAGGCAACAGGAAACCAGACGTAGCTACGATCTTTCCACCAGTGTGGAACTGGGTAAATTTATCCCGGAGAAAATCGGGATCAGTATCCCGATGTATTACAATGTGTCGGAAGGAATTGTTACACCACGATATAATCCGTTGGATCCCGATCTGGAATTGAAGGAGCTCCTTAAAAATGAGTTGTTGTCTCAGGAAGAGCGCGATTCGATCGGTGTTCGAACGCAGGAAGTCACCCACAGGCGAAGCATTAATTTTACCAACGTGAGGAAACTCCCGGCCAAGAACAAGAAGAAAAACCATTTCTACGACATTTCCAATTTATCCTTTAATTATGGATATTCCGAAACCAAGTACCGCGACATCAATACGGAGTTCGACAACAAGAAAACCTATCGGGGAGGATTCGGGTATGCGTTCAGTAACAATCCAAAAAACTATAAACCGTTTGCCAATGGTGATTTTGCCAAGAAAAAAGCATTTAAACTGATCAGTGATTTTAACTTCTACCTGGCTCCGAAACAGCTGACCTTCCAAACGGATATGGACCGGATGTATTCAGAGCGTCAGGCCAGGAACAATACCGGGTTCTCGTTCAGTTTGCCCACCTATTATCAGAAACACTTCTACTGGAACCGGGTATACGGGCTGAAATATGACCTGACCAAAAATCTGAAGTTCGATTTCAATGCAACCAATAATGCAACGATCGAAGAGCCGCTCACATTTGACGGAACGCCTACCAATGGAAGGGTTGACAATGCCTATAAGGCAGAATATGCTTCCTGGCGGGATACGGTATGGCAAAACATCAGGGATTTCGGAACAAACACCCATTATCACCATAATTTTAACGTAAACTACGCCGTGCCGATCGATAAACTGCCTTACCTCGATTTCCTGTCACTTACCTCGAAATATTCCGGTGATTATGACTGGCAGCGTGCACCGATCGGAGCTGATACCTTGGGCCACACCATCCAAAATTCGAATACCATTTCATTGAATGCTCAGATGAACATGACCAAGCTGCACAATCAAATCGGATTCCTGCAAAAGGTTCAGAAAAGGGCCGTCGAACGGGAAAGGCGAAGGGCTCAGAATAACCTGAAACCGGATAAAGACAAGACCCAGGCGCAAAATGCAAAAGCCAAGGGATGGAAGGAAGGTGTTCCGCCGGCTGACATCAAGTTTGACTTGAAAAACTTTAAGGATTCCGATACGACCAGGGTTGAACTGTGGCGGAAAAAGCTGCCCTTTAAGCCGATGGATGTATTCTGGCAGATCATGATGAGTCCTAAAAATATTTCGGGGACATACTCCAGAAATCGCGGAACTTTATTGCCGGGCTATGCTCAGGAAACCGAATTGCTGGGGTACAATCCCGGATTTACGGCACCGGGTTTCAATTTTGTTTCCGGAATTCAGGAAGAAGATTTTGCATTGAATGCGGCAGACAGAGATTGGTTGGTTACCAAAGACGACCCGCAATACGGATTGATGTATAATTATGCAACGACTTATGCCGAGAACTACAGCTTGCGTGCTACCGTACGTCCGATCAAAACCCTCAGGATCCAGTTAACGGCTAACCGCACCTACTCAACGAATCTCGGGCAGCAATTCTTTGAAATCGATCCGGCTACATTCGTGGATACCCTGAGTGGGGAATTACGAAATAATTATTACTTCGTGACACCGATCGAGACCGGTAATTTCAGCATGTCCTTCCTGTCATTCAATACGGCATTCGCCGGAGACGATGAGCTTTCGAAATCTTCATCGGTTTTTGAAAGCTTCCTGACGGAGCGGGCAAAAATTTCCCAGCGATTGGCTCAGGAGAACGGGAACTCATTCGGAACGACACAAGGATATGCCGATGGCTATGGCGGAACATCGCAGGATGTACTGATCCCGACTTTTGTGGCTGCCTATTCAGGTAAAGACGGGAATGATGTGTCGTTGGCTGATTTTACCAAATACATTCCACTGCCGAACTGGAGAATTACATATGATGGATTGAGCAAGTTGAAATTTGTGAACCGTGTTTTCAAAAACTTTACGCTAAACCACTCCTATAAATCCACATTAAATGTGAGTTCATTTACAACAAACCTGCTTTATGAAGAGAATAATCAGGGAGCTTCGGCACGCGATATCAACAGCAACTTCATTCCTGAACTCCAGGTTTCAAACGTGTCCATTTCCGAACAATTCTCGCCATTATTAGGTGCCGAAATGACCATGCACAATGATATGCTGCTACGGGTTGAATATAAAAAGGACAGGAATGCGTCCTTAAGCATGTCCAATAACCAGATCACGGAAATAAAAGGAGCTGAATGGTCGATAGGAACAGGCTATAAATTCCGTCAGGTGCGCATGCCTTTCGCGAAGAGCAAAATGATCAAAAGCGATATCGATACCCGCATTGATTTTGTAATCAGAAAGAACAATACCATCATCCGTAAAATTGTGGAAGAGGTGAACCAGTTAACAGCCGGTCAACGGGTGTTTTCCATTAAATTCACTGCAGATTACAGGGTTAGTAAAACGTTGAACATCAGGGCGTTCTATGATTATGTGGCTACAAATCCTTACATTTCAACCACGTTCCCGACATCCAATACCAATGCAGGATTTAGTTTGCGATTCACATTGGCACAATAATGTTTTAAAAAACAAAGAATAATTATACATTTACAACAAGAAATATTAATATCAATTAAATTCTATTACGATGAATATTCCGGCTAATTTAAAATACACAAAAGACCATGAGTGGGTGAAAGTGGATGGTGATATTGCTACCATCGGAATCACCGATTTCGCTCAGGGTGAGTTAGGAGATATTGTGTATGTTGAAGTTGAAACCGAAGGTGAAACTTTAGCGCAAGAAGAAGTTTTTGGAACAGTAGAGGCTGTTAAGACAGTATCTGATCTGTTCATGCCAGTGTCTGGCGAGGTTCTGGAATTCAATGCTGATCTCGAATCGGCTCCAGAAGCAGTAAATAATGATCCATACGGAAGCGGATGGATGATTAAAGTAAAGATGTCGGATTTGTCTGAGTTGGACGGTCTGATGTCGGCAGATGCTTACCAGGAAATGTTAGGTTAATTGAATTCCCCTCCATGAGGGGAATTTTTTTATACTATTCCCAGTTCTTTTCATGAAAATAAATCAGAAGGTCCCGGCCGTTGTTTGGCTTATTGTGATTGCGATCCTCAGTGGCTTTCCCGGAAGCAAAGTACCCGAAATTCCCATCTGGCAGTTTGATAAACTCGTTCATTCCCTGATGTATGCCGTCCTTTCCGGGAGCCTGATCATGGCTTACTACCAACAATACCGTCGTCCTGAAAAACGTTCTTTATTGTACGTATCCCTGTTTTTATTTGGAGTTTTTTACGGAGGAATTATGGAAATTCTTCAGTATTACATCTTTATTAACAGAAGCGGTAGTTGGTACGACTTTTTTGCCAATGCTTTCGGTGCATTATTAGGAATAATCTTATTTCCGATTGTTACGAAATTGTTACCGATAAATAGATGGTTTAAAATTGATTGAATTACTACCAAAAAATTATTATTTTTATAACCTGAAAAATTTAGTTTATGGAACCGAAAAAGAATCCGAAAGCAGACCTTGAGAAACTGAGAGGGACCTTTACATTGGCAGGCCTTGTCGTTTCTTTGTTCATTGTCTATGCCATGATCAACTTGAAGTTTTACGATGTAAAAGCCAGTGAACTGGGAGAATTGATTGTCGAACAAGAGGAGGAAGATATTATCCCGATCACGGAACAGAATACACCACCACCCCCACCACCACCACCACCTGCTGCACCTGAAATCATTGAGATCGTAGAAGATGATCAGGAAGTGGAAGAGATGGAGATGGATGATACGGAGGCTGATGCTGAAACCGTTGTTGAGGTTTTTGAACAGGAAGAAGAAGTTGTGGAAGAAGAAGTATTCACCATCGTTGAAAACATGCCTGAATTTCCCGGAGGTCAGAAAAAATTATTCGAATACCTGGGGAAAAGCATCAAATACCCACCTGCAGCTAAAGCCAATGGAATCTCCGGAAAGGTTTACGTAAACTTTACCGTAAATAAGGACGGGAAAATTACCGATGTAAAAGTGCTTAGAGGTGTTCACGATCTGCTGGATAAAGAAGCAATCCGGGTTGTGGAAGCAATGCCAGCCTGGACTCCAGGTAAGCAACGTGGTAAACCGGTTCGGGTTTCCTACAACCTGCCAATCAACTTTATTTTGAAATAAGCAACAATATTTTCAATAGGAAACACCGTTCATGCGAACGGTGTTTTTTTTTGTGCGAATTTTTATGCAATTTTATAAAACGACGCATCCACCTACAAAAAGCAATACACTTACCAAAAAGTTACATGATGTTAAAGCAACACACCCGGAATTTCAGTCTGCTATTCGTAGTGGTATTTTCATTGATTTGGATCTTAACCAATTGTTCATCCTCTAACATTCAAGATGAGGTGGGCTATACCAAACAACCTTTATTGATCTACGCCAAAGGGAAGGATTACAAAAAGGAATGGACCAAGGTAGATTCGCTGGAGCAGAACGGACTAACAAAATCCGCTTTGGATGAGGTGGTGAAGATTTATGAAAAAGCAACGCTCGATCAAAACCATGAGCAGATCATCAAAACCTTAATCGTAAAGGCCAAATTACAGTCTTATGTCGAGGAAAATGCATTTGTCAAAACCCTGGACGAATTGAACGCAATGGCTGAAAAATCAACGTATCCGCTTCAACCCGTTATTCATTCCATTATCGGAGAAATGTACTGGATGTATTATCAGAACAACCGCTGGAAATTCTATAACCGGTCGCAAACGGTGAACTTCGATAACAAAGACATCACCACCTGGGATTTGCATAAGCTTACCGATGCCAGCATTAAGCATTACTTACTTTCCGTAAAGAACATCGATAGCCTGAAAAGAACACCCGTTGGGACTTTTGATGAGATTATTATTACCAAAAATGCACGGGAATACCGCCCCTATCTCTATGATTTTCTGGCTCATCGCGCCGTGAACTATTTCATCAGCGAAGAACCTGATATTACGAAACCTGCTTATCAGTTTCTGCTTGATGATTCGGCTTATGTAGCTCCTTTCCAGGATTTTGTATCCCTGAAACTTACTACCAAGGATACCATGTCCCTGAAATTCTATGCCTTGAAACTGATGCAGCAACTTACGGTTAATCATGTTAATGATTCCAACAATCAGGCGTTGATCGACGTGGAACTGAAACGGTTGAAATTTGTGAATAATCACGCCAGTTTTGAAAATAAAGATTCATTGTATTACAAATCCCTGACCCTGTTGTTCGGAAAATTTAAGGAGGAATCAACAGCAGGAGAAATTGTATATGAACTGGCTAAGATCCATCAGGCCAGAGGTCATGCCTACCGTACAGAAGAACCGGATGTTTTTAAATGGGAACTCAAACGGGCCCTGGTTATGTGCCGGAATGCCATGGAGAAATATCCTGATACATACGGAGCTGATCGATGCAGGCAACTGGAAAACGAACTGCTGACCAAATCACTCAGCCTGCGTGTGGAAACGGCTAATTTGCCTGACCTTCCGATTAAAGCCCTGATCCAGTACAAGAACATTTCACAGGTGTATCACAAACTGGTTCAGATAGATTACGACGAATACAGTAAATGGAATCGTAACGAAGGTTACTATGAACGGTTTGAAAAGATAAAATCAGCCCGTGAGATTAAATCCTGGGAGCTTGCTCTTCCAAACGACGGTGACCTGAGAGAGCACTCCGGCGAAATTAAACTGGATGCTTTACCGAAAGGTTTTTACGTGTTAATTACAGCTACTACCAAGGATTTCACCTACGACAAAGAGGCGGTTGCTCTCACACCGTTCTGGGTTAGTAACATCAGCTATTTATCCCGAAGAACCGAAAAAGAAGAAGTTGAATTCTTTGTGTTGAACCGATTAACGGGAGAACCGATGCCGGGCGTGAAAGCAAAACTGTACTATGAAAAGTATAATTATGTCTTAAGAAAATACGAATGGAAATCGATGGCGACCAAAGTAACCAATCAGGACGGTTATTTTAAGGTAGAACCGGGAACCGATTACCGGAATTTCTATGTGGATTACGTGTATCAGGACGACCGTTTAAATACGGATGATTCCTATTACCAGTATGAATACTATGATCGATACCGCAAGTTCACGAAAACCGTTTTCTTTACCGACCGGGCCATCTACCGGCCGGGCCAAACGGTTTACTTCAAAGGGATAGTACTGGATTCGGATTCGGAAAACAACAATAAGATCAAAGTGGGCCACACATCGACAGTAACATTTTATGATGTGAACCACCAAAAAGTATCGAGTTTAACGCTTAAAACCAACGAATACGGTACGTTTAGCGGATCATTTGTCGTTCCGAATAACGGGCTGAACGGGCAGATGTACATCTCGGATACTTATGGGAGTACTTACTTTTCGGTAGAGGAGTACAAGCGACCTAAATTTGAAGTGGAATTCCAACCCGTAAAAGGTTCTTATAAGTTAAATGAAACCGTGCATGTAGTCGGTTCCGCGAAGAGTTATTCCGGAGCCAACATTGATGGTGCCGAAGTAAGTTACCGGGTTGTACGGAATGCCTATTTCCCGTATTGGTGTTATTACCGCTGGGGATTTACACCGAATTCGTCCGAATTGGAGATCATCAACGGTACAAGCACTACGGATGATAACGGGGAATTTAAGGTTGATTTTACTGCCATCCCGGATCAGGCCATCAATAAAAAATACGCACCAAGCTATAATTACACGGTTTATGCCGATGTAACCGACATCAACGGAGAGACTCACAGTTCCACAACCTATGTGCGGGTTGGTTACAATGCCCTGAACATTACGATCGATGTTCCGGATAAGGTGAATAAAAACGGGGTAGATACTTTTAAATTAAGCTCTTCTAACCTGAACGGCGAATTCGAAGCTGCTACCGGAAACATGAAGGTGTGGTCGCTGAAAATGCCAAACAAAACCTACAGAAGCTCTCTGTGGAGCCACGGGGACATTCGGTTCCTGGATAAAGAAACTTATTTGAAAGATTTTCCCTGGGATGAATACGATGATGAGAACAATAGCTATAAATGGGAAAAAGACATCAAGGTGTATGATCATGAATTCAATACCTCCAAAAGAAAGGCTGTAGAGTTGTATCATTTGCCGGAGTGGAAGCCGGGAAAATATGTTCTGGAAATCACCTCGAAAGACAAGTTTGGTCAGGATGTTCAGGAGATCAAATATTTTACGGTCTATAATGATATCGATAAGTACGTTGCGACCAATGAGATCGCCTGGTTTGTTCCGTTGAAAACCAAGGGAGAACCGGGAGAAAAAGCTGAGTTTTTAGTTGGATCGGCAGAAAAGGATGTAACGATGCTTTATGAAATCGAACATCAGAATACGATCATAAAAAAAGAATGGATTAAGCTGAGTGGCAAACAGCAACGAATAAGCATTCCGATCGAAGAAAAACATCGCGGAAATTTCCATGTCCATTTTACATTCGTGAAAAACAGCAGAAACTACGACTTCATGTCAACGGTAACCGTGCCACACACCAATAAGCAACTCGACCTCGAATTTGAAACATTCCGGAATAAATTGCTGCCCGGCCAGAAAGAAGAATGGAAGATCAAGATCAAGGGTAAAAAAGGGGAGAAAGTGGCTGCGGAAATGGTAGCGACCTTATACGATGCTTCGCTGGATGTATTTCGCTCCAATTACTGGGGATTGAATGTGTTGCGCTATGATTACAGTAGCCGTTACTGGCGTGGAACTTCTGCCTTCTCGACCAATAACTCACAATTGGTTGCGCAGTATTGGAACGTGGGACTGAGTAACCTGAAAACCAAAGAGTACGACCACCTGAATTGGTTCGGCTACTATTTCGGAGGCTATCATGCCTATCGTTCCAGGGGGGATTATTTTGATTACAGTGAAGGAGATGCCTATTTCGGAGCAGAACTTCTGGAAACGGAAGAGGAGGTGTCTATGGACGAAGACCGGGCAGGTTATGCCGAAAAAACCAAATCTTCGGGAAAACTTGCGAAAGAAGTGATGAATAACATGCCGGGTGTAGCCCCATCCGAAGATAAGAACAAGGATGTTACTACACTTGCGGTAACCGGGACGAAGTCCGGCGAACAACAGCAGATGGGAGGTAAGGATGGATTGGATCAGGTGGAAGCCCGTCAGAATTTCGCCGAAACGGCGTTCTTCTATCCGCACTTAAAGACCAATGCCGAAGGTGAAGTGATTATTTCGTTTACCATTCCGGAAGCATTAACCAAGTGGAAATTCATGGGACTGGCACATACCAAAGATTTGAAATCGGGTATGATTTACGAGGAAACCGTGACTCAAAAAGAGCTGATGGTGGTTCCGAATGCGCCCCGATTCTTCCGGGAAGGAGATCAGATGACCTTTTCTTCTAAAATTACCAACCTGTCTGAAAAAGACCTGAACGGCGGAGCACAGATCTTCTTCTATGATGCGCTAACGGAACAGCAGATTTCGGAACAGTTGGTTGCCGGGGCTGCCCAAAAAACATTCGAAGTGAAAAAAGGAAAAAGTACTTCCGTGAATTGGCAGGTCAAAATTCCGGACGGCTATGCAGCAATTAAATACAAGGTAGTTGCGAAGTCGGGTAATTTTACGGATGGCGAAGAAATGGCTTTACCTGTTTTGACTAACAGGATGCTGGTGACCGAAACCATGCCGTTGCCGATTCGGGGTAATCAAAGCAAGACATTCCAGTTTCAGAAGCTGATGAACAACAATTCGTCAACACTGAAACACCACCGATTAACCCTTGAGTTTACGTCTAATCCGGCCTGGTATGCGATTCAGGCACTTCCATATCTGATGGAGTATCCGTATGAGTGTGCCGAGCAGACCTTCAGTCGCTTTTATGCCAACTCCATTGCCAGCCACATTGCAAATTCCAACCCAAAGATCAAATCGGTATTCGATAACTGGAAAAGTCAGTCGCCCGAAGCGTTCCTGTCCAACCTGGAAAAGAATCAGGAACTGAAATCGCTGGTGCTGGAGGAAACACCATGGGTGTTGAATGCCCAGGATGAAAGCGAACGTAAGAAACGGGTCGGGTTGTTGTTTGATCTGAACCGGATGGGGAATGAATTGGGTCGTGCCGAGAAGAAATTACAGCAGTTGCAGGTGGCTAATGGTGGCTGGACCTGGTTTAAGGGAATGCCCGAGAGCAGATACATCACCCAGCACATCGTTACCGGAATGGGGCATCTCGATCACCTCGGGGTAAAAAGCATTCGGAATGATTATCAGACCTGGAGCATGGTTCAGAAGGCTGTTCGTTACCTGGATGACCGTGTTCGGGAAGATTATGAATGGTTGAAAAAATATTCGATCGATCTGGAGAAAGATCATTTGGATCAGGATATTATCCAGTATCTCTATGCCAGAAGTTATTTCCTGAACGATATCGAGATCAGTTCCCGGAATAAAGAAGCCTATGGATATTACCACGATCAGGCTCAAAAGTACTGGCTCAATAAAAGCCGTTACATGCAGGGTATGATCGCTTTGGCGTTGCATCGCGACGGCCAAATCAAATCAGGGATTCCGGTGGAGCAGAAAATCATGGCTTCTTTAAAGGAGAATGCGATTTTCCATGATGAGTTGGGGATGTACTGGAAGGATAATGTTTCGGGATATTATTGGTACCAGGCTCCGATCGAAGTTCAGGCACTTTTGATCGAAGCTTTTGATGAAGTAGCCAATGACCAGCAGAGTGTGGAAGAGATGAAGGTGTGGTTACTGAAGCAAAAACAAACACAGGATTGGAAAACCACCAAAGCAACGACCGAAGCGTGTTATGCACTGTTGTTACGTGGAACGGACCTGCTGGCAAGCGATCAACTGGTGGAGATCAAAGTAGGAAATCAACTGGTGGATCCACGTAAAATGGATGATGTGAAAGTGGAAGCGGGAACAGGTTATTTTAAAACGTCCTGGTCCAAAACGGAGATCAAACCCGCGATGGGGAATGTGTCGGTTACTAAAAAAGATGACGGAGTAGCCTGGGGTGCGATGTACTGGCAGTACTTTGAACAATTGGATAAGATTACGCCACACGAAACCCCGCTGAAGCTGAATAAGAAACTCTTCCTGCAGAAGAATTCGGCCACCGGGCCTGTGATTACTCCCGTTATCGACGGAACGTCGCTCAAGCCGGGCGACAAGATCATGGTTCGAATCGAACTACGGGTTGACCGGGACATGGAATATGTTCACATGAAAGATATGCGGGCAGCAGGATTGGAACCGATCAATGTTTTTTCAGGATATCGTTATCAAGATGGTTTGGGGTATTATGAAAGCACCAAAGATGCTTCGACCAACTTCTTCTTCGACTACCTGAGGAAAGGAACTTATGTGTTTGAATATCCGCTGAGGGTTAACATGAGTGGGAATTTCTCTAACGGGATCACAAGCATCCAATGCATGTATGCGCCGGAGTTTGCGTCTCATTCAGAGGGAATTAGATTGAATGTGCAATCAAAATAATAAAGCTTGTACGGTTTAAAATTTTTAAATTATATTTGCTACAAATCCAGATTTACTATGAAACGGTTATCTTATTTATTTATAGCAATTTCTCTTACGGTTCTTTCTGCCTGTGGAGGTGATAACACCACTGCAACCGATGAAAATCCACAGGATAAAGTTCAATTGAAAGGATTCGAAGAATTAAACCTCTCCGAGTGGGGATTTAATTTGAGTATCATGGTTCCCGAAGCGGAAACACATGGTGATGCACAGGTTGTCTTGACGGAAAGAGGCGCGTTGGAGATCATGGTAGGTCAGGATTTCGGTATTGAGATCATGTATGGAGAAGGGGATATCGCTTTGTTGAAAATGGATCTGGAAGAAGACCTGGTCTTTAAATCCGAAA
>JAGQZT010000134.1 GCA_020435335.1 Flavobacteriales bacterium
GATCTACTGAAAATCCTATAATGAATACCTATTTTGTCAAGTTCATCTTTAATTCTTTGACAAATCTCTTCTTCGATTAATTGAAAACCTGTAATCATAGTTGAGATTTATTTTGGTTAAAATAGTTTATTCCAGATTTTGAAATAAATCCAACATCATCTTTAAAGTACAGGTAACCATTACTTTTAAGACTGCTTAAAATCTTGTTTATTTCTTTTGGTTGATAATCTATTAATATGTCTTTCAATTGAGAAAATTTCCTTGCCCTTGGCTTTAAATTTCCAATTCCAAAGAATTGACTTAAAACGAATATTTCACTCAAATTTTTGTGAACGGAATTTTCTGTAATGTTCTCTTTTTCGTTTGAGTTGAAAAAGGAGTCCAGGTTATCTAAGAAATTATTATTAGCAGAACAAGCGAAAACAGCAAAATCATTAAATTTTTTATTATCACAAGGCTCTATATGACAATTGTAAAATGAACAGTTGTGAAATGTAGAATCAGAAAATGCTGTGAGTTTAAAAACACAATCATTGAATGTGATATTTGAAAATACACACTCTGTAAATTGTTGGTTTGATTCAAATAAAATATTGTTTAACTCATTATCATCAATGTATAGATTATTATACTCCCTACTGAATTTATTAACATAAGAATATTCGAGATTGAAAAAAAATTTAGGTTCAAAATTAAATGGTTTTGAATTGAATTGTTCTAATAGCACTTTTCGCCTGTCTAAACTTTGAATTTTGAATGATTGAACTGCTTTTGAGGCAAAGTCTTGTGGAAGAATTTTATCAATTTCAGGATAATATTCTTCATATTTATTTAGAATCAAATTATCTCCAACGAGCAAACCAAAAATAAAATCATTCACGAAACCGATATCACCGTTAGGCTTTCTATCCAAGAACACATGATTTGAAAGTGTTTCAACCAAGTCTTCCATAGATGGCTTTTCTTCAGATATATACTCTTTTAAGCTACTTTGAAGAATTTTTTGATTGTAGGATTTTAATAAATCCTTAATTGTATCTTTTGATTCAGCTGTAATGTTAAACTCAGTCATAAATCGCATCAACTTTCTAAAAATGCGAAGCTGTGTTTCCGTATTAAGCTTAATGTTTTGTCTAATTTGTTCCCTTTTTAGAAGGTAATCAATATATTTATCTATTAACGAACTCTCTTGTGATTCATTCAAATAAGACTGCAGTTTTTCTTGAGATATGTTTTTAAGATAAGACAGTAATACTGGATTAGCAACTTGGTCTAATGGAAAGTTATTTTGTTTAAGTAAATCCATTCTTTCCTTAGATAGCCAATTTTCAATTGTGGGTTCCTTTATTTCTATTCTCGCAAGCGAAAATTCATTTTTCGATTCATTAATTGAGTTTAAAAATTCGTCACTATTGAAAATTGCTGTTTTTCTTGAGGTGATAATTATTTTTGCCTTCCCTTTCAACAATTCAACAATTGTTGTCAACATACTTTCAACTTCGTCTTTATTACTTTCTTTCGTTATTAATTCATCAAAACCATCAATTATTAGTGGGATACGACCTTTAGTGATTTGTTCAATTACAATGTTTTGCTTTATTCCATTAGGGAATTGCTCGTCTATCTCTTTGAGTAAAATGTGTTTAAATATTCTCGCTTCACGATTTCTAGATAGCTCTGTAAAAAATGGTAATTGTTTTGTGTTTTTAGTGGAAAAAGTATTTAAAACTTCATAGGCGGTACAAGTTTTACCAAAACCCGCTGCCGCTTCTAGAATAATAAATAGAGCCCCTTTAGATTCAGACATTAAGGAATTCAACTTTTCAATTAAAGGAAGCCCTGTTGAACTATCATAAGATTGGGTTTCGATTAATGCGCCTGTTTCATCTTGTTGAAGAATATCATATGAACTTTTGACATATTCATATTTACTCCCTTCGGGTAAATTTTTTATTTGTTTAGAAACAAATTGTTTGTATCTTGTTTTCAATTCATTTCCCAAAGGGGTTTTGATAAAGAATCCCTCAAATAAATATTCCTCAATATTTTCAATGTCTTTAAGTGGTCTTATTTCTGTAGCATATCCAAGCTCTGAAAACTCAGATTTAACCTCCTTCGGATCAAAATTTTCGTTAATCAGTAGAATTTCGGCAGCGTGATACATTCCATACCTAAGGGTGTAAATCCTGACTTCTGAGTTTGATTTACTAGATACGCTATAATTGTAAGATTTAAATAACTCGTCTAGCTTTTCTATTTTCTCGGTTCCCATTTGGTTTAAATTCTTGGGGTTTTTTAGTTACATACAAGGGTCTGTTTATGGCAGAAGGGGCAGATCGGAAGTACTTAACCTTCAGTTTGCCACTAAACCAAAACAAACGGGTTTAATTTTCTTTTTGCAAATTCATTTGTATTTAATTGCGCTCAACTAGAACACGTTAACAGGCCATAATAAATGGACCTAGCTACATGTAGAGGGCTAATCTTATTTAAATTTATAATAGCTTGCAATGGAGAGAAAAACCCGTGCATGCGCAAAACCAATTTCTTAGCAACATTACATGGGTATTGAAATATATAAAACCTAAACATCAGATTATAAGCTAGATATGTAAATATTTCATTACATCTATTGGAATATATGGTTCACCTGAAGCAGGGAAACGAAAATCAGGGATCCGGAAAGGAGGGTTGTGAAATGATCCGCGTTTCAATCGCGGATGAGATGAATGCTATAGTTATTCTATCCCTTGAATCATGTCATTCTGAGCACGTTTTGCGAAAGCAAAAGCCTCGAAGGGGGCAGGGTACTCGATTTCGGGTTTTTATTCCTTTTCCTTAAACGATTGGTAAATGGAGCTTTCCTCCATCACTTTCCGGTGTTCCTGCTCGAGTTTCTTAAATTCGGTTTCCGTATCGAGCGTAAAGTTTTCCTTGATTTTCTGATCACCCAGCTTGTCTAAACAATACAGGAAATGCGCGAGCATATTGCGGTTGCCGTACTCTTCTTCCGAAAAATAACTCAGGATCAGCCAGTAAATCTGAGCGGCATAACTGTAATTCTCCAGTTCGAAGGCGATGTCTGCAAATTCTACGATGTCGTGTTTGATTTTATCCTTCTCTTTAAAAAGGTTTGCGACCTCATGCCGTCTGAAAAGCAGGTAACCCTCCTTGCCGCTTGTTGCTTTGGCATTTATCGGATACATCGGGTCGCAGGCGTAAATAATGGATTTGAACCGATCCCATTCCTGACCACTCAAAGCGGGATCGTCGATTTGCATGGCTTTCGAGAAGTAGAGTTCATAATTGAGCCAGGCCGAATAGGGGAAGGTCTTCAGCAGGTTTTCATACAGCTTAATTGCTTCGTTGTATTTGCCTTTGTCGTGCAGCGCCATCCCTTTGTTGATCTCCACGGTCAGATCAGCCAGAATCAGGTCGATTTTCCTGGAAATTTCGGTCATGTACATGGCCGGTAAGGTATTTTCTTCCGAGAAAAAGTTCATGATGAACAACAGGTTTTGGGCTATTCCCAGTTCTCCTTTTTCGATGTGCATGCAGGCCTTGGTGAACGGGATGAGTTGGTTCCCGCTGCTCATCTCCAAAACGGCTCGCCAGTAGTCCGGGTTTTTATCGGTTAGATCTTCAATGGTTGAAACGTAGTTCCCTTCCGAAACGAATTTGCCGACACGCAATACGCCTTTGAATTTGGCATCCACCGTAGTTTCGTAGACGGCTGCTATCGGGAGAATTTCTTCCCGCATGGTGGTTTGCAGGTCTTTGAGTTTTGCACCCATCTCGAGTTTCTGGAAACGGGCAATTTCAGCGGCGTCGGGGAGGGTGTATGCGGGTAGGAATTTGTCCGATTTGTCACCGCCTTCATTCACTTTGGCAATCACCGCAAAAGAATAGTCGGAGTACTTGGTTTTGGGGCTTTTCAATTTCAGGATGGAGGTAGTCAGTTGCCTGGCCGTATTCTTATTGACTTCGGGCCGGCCGGCAACGGTGACTTCGGGAGGTCTGTTCCGGTGAATGGTAACGAATACGAGGATGTCTTTGTCACCTTTTTCTTTTTCGAGTTGTGCTGTGATGGCGTTGTTCACCTCCTTCATCCAGGGGAAGGTCGATTCCTGGTCGATGGTTGCTTCACCGATTACATCGGGCGTAAGCAATTGGAGCTGCAATTCAACTTGCGTTTGTCCCGACACGAACAGCGTGATGCAGAGGCAGATAAACAGGAAGGTGTATTTCATGGTGTTTCGATTAATCAATAGTAGCCCAATCTAGTCATATTATTTTGGACATACAAGAAAAGTGAAGCAACAACTGAATAAAATAAAGCCCGAAATCATTTCAGGTGCCTGGAAAGGAAACGGTTGCTGTGCTGAAAATACCGCCGTTTGGTTTTGATAATCCTGAACCGGAGGTCGTCGAAAAACAAACTCAGCAGGAGGATGATCGCTCCGAAAATTAGGGTGCTGAGCCCGAATTCCATTTTGGAATACAGGAATCCGCCGACCAATCCTCCCCAGAAGAAAAAGGAGATGATGTAAATCCGCAATTTGATCGTGGCCTTGATCTTATCCTGGTAGGGGTAATTCTTCGGGAAGAACAATTGGGATAATTCAATTCCCAGATCGGTAAACAAGCCGGTTAAGTGCGTGGTACGGACAATGGCATTGGAAATTTTGGTCACAAAGGAATTTTGAAGCCCCATGGCAAACAGGAGGGAACAGATAATCAGATCAGGCAACTGCAACGGATAAAAATAACTCCACAAAGCAATGGAGATCAATATAAAACACTCCAGTAAGGTTGGTAAAACAAATACATTCAGGCGTTTGTTGTCCCTGTACTTTTCAATGAGGAAACTCGAACTGAAAGAGCCCAGTAAAAAGGAAAATATGTAGAGGAAGTAAATGCTTCCTTTCCAAACGTCAAGTTCGGCGACATCATTGATAAACAGCGCAAAGTGTCCCGTTACATTGGTGGTGAGTTGTTTGTATTCCAGGTAACCCGTAACATTTACGATTCCGGCAACGAAAGACAGGATTGTCGCGATGCGGAGGTTGTGTTTTAGCGTTCTGCTTTTGCCCTGATGTCGAAACATGAGAGAATGTTTACCTGGCCAAAATACTCCTGGTCAGACGGAGTTTAATTGTTCAAGATAATGATGTGTTCAATCAATCTTCACTTCCTTCAGCGTCAGCAGGTTCACCGGGTTGATCCCCAGATTCGTGACCTTCTTCTGCGTTAACCGGACCACCTGGTCGTAATACAACGGAACGATCGGAGCCTCTTCGATCACGATCTTATCCATTTCCTGATAATAGTGGTAACGGATGGAATCGTTGGTCTCCGACTGCGCCATTTCATACAGCTTGTCGAAATCGTAGTTCTTAAAATGCGTGTAGTTCGGTCCGTGTGGCGTAAAATTCTTGCTGTAGAACAAGGCCAGGTAATTCTCCGCGTCGGGATAATCGGCAATCCACGATTTACGGAAGAAGTTCAGCTTGGAGCGTGCCACCAGTTCACGGTGTGTCGGGCCGGGGAGCAATTCCACTTTTACCTTGATGTTCACCTCACTGAGTTGGTGTTGCATAAATTCACACAGATCGAGGTACTGCGCCGTCGTAAACAGTTTGATCTCCGGCATGCCTTCGCCTTTCGGGTAACCGGCAGAATAGAGCAGTTCGGCTGCCTTCTCCGGATCGTAATCATATCCTTTTACAACATCCGCATTGAAGGAAGGCAATCCTTTGGGAACAAATCCGGCCGTAGCAGGAGTTCCGATGTTTTTGCGGAGGTAAGTGATCATCTGCTTTCGATCAAAAGCGTAATTGATGGCTTGTCGCACCATCTTGTGCCTCAGCGGACTGTTCTGTACTTCGGGCAGGTCTTCGTCGACCAGAATTCCCAGATACTCGGTATTCAGGTAAGGGTGGGTAAGCATGGTGATGCGGTCTTCGAACTCTTTTTTCAGGGTGCCTTTGGTGGTGAAGATTTCTTCCTTGTTGTCGCCCTCACGTCCGGAAATGAAGTCCAGTTCACCGTCGAGGAATTTCAGGAACTCGACCTCTTCGTCCTTGATGAAGCTGATCGCAACCCCATCGATGTAAGGCAAGGCATTCCCGTCTTTATCTTTTTCGAAATAGTTTTCATTGCGTAACAACACCATTTTGTTGCCTTCGTCCCACATCTTGAATTTAAAAGGGCCGGTTCCGATCGGATTGGTCCGGTAGTCCCGCTTGAAGTGATCGACCACCTCCTTGGCGACCACTGAGCAGTATTGCATGGTGAGGATGCCGAGGAAAGGAGGAAAGGGTTGAGTGAGGTAGATGTTGAAGGTGCTGTCGTTGAGAGCCTCAAAGGCTTTAAATCCGTTTTCTTCCTTGTAGTCTACGTTGTTGAAGATCCAGGTTCCCGGTGAAGCCAGTTTTTCGGACAGGATGCGGTTAAAGCTGAACTCGAAATCCTTGGCGGTTACTTTCCGGCCTTTACCGCCTTCAAACAGTTCACTGTCGTGGAAGTAAACGTCATTGCGCAGGTGGAAGGTGTAAGTCATCCCGTCTTCGGCGATCTCCCAGCGTTTGGCGATGCAGGGTTGTACACGTAGCTGGTCGTCCATTTGAACCAGTCCATTGTAGATGTGATTGCAGGCCCAGATGTTCTCGATGTTTCGGCTAAATGCCGGATCAAGGGAGGTGATGCCTTCCGATTCGTTGTAATGAAAGATTTTCTTGTCGGCCAGTTCATCACTTTTTCCTCCGCCGCACGAAAGCAGAACGACACTAGCTATACCTAAAATGACTGTTTGGATTCCCCTTACCATAAGCTCATAATTTTACACTGTAATGATAGGGAAACTAAAGGGTGATGAAGGGTCGGTATCAGGGTTCTTTTCAACACGGCGGTGTTGAACAAGCGAGCTAGAACTTTTTGTGTTGTTTTTCGGAATCACATGTGTGCTTATTCCCGTAAGCGATCACCCCGGCTGTTCTCCGGTAACAACCGGTTAGAAATAATAAAAATGCAATGAATAAAAGGGAGGCCGGTTTAAAGAAGTTTCTGCCAAACAGAATTTTCTGGTAACGGTGAACGATTTGGTCTTTCCAGTTACCGAAGGGGCGGTTGAGTTGGTAGGCGTAAAAACTACCGCAATGACCTTCTTCCTGAGGTTTTCGAAGATTCTGAATGGGTGTTTTGGAATAATCGACGACTATTTTATGGCAGGAGTGACAAAAACGTCCATTTTCTTTGGGTGTCATACCGCTCCATTTTTTCGGGCAAGCGAAATCGAGTTGTATTTCAGATTTTTCAGGCATAAGTCAACCTACCAAATATAAGGTTTCCTGAGAAGAAAGTCAAGAGCTTACTTCTTAAACACATATAAACGCATCAGCAGGAAATTGTAGGTCCAGGCCACGGTAATGGCCACGATCACCTTGGAGACTTTGTAGTCGAACTTGAACAGCCAGTCGGTAAACAGGTACACGAAAAGCGTATTCAGGATAAGGCTTCCCGCAGAAACCACTACGTATTTCCACATCTGGTTGAGCAGCTTGTTCTTGGATCCCGCAAAGGCCCAGTAACTGGAAATGAAAAAATTGGCGACAGCTCCCAGAAAGGCTCCGGTGGCATTGGAATAAACATACCAGATCAGCAGGACTTCGGTCATGAAGATGGTCACCCCGAAATCGACGAGAGTCGCTGCAAATCCGGCAATCTGATGTCGAAACAGGTTGAATATCCACTCTTTTTTCCTCATAGAAAACGGATGATGATGATCATACAAATGTTGGCGTAGATACCGGCCAGCATATCGTCGGCCATCACACCGATGCCCCCGCCGAGGTCTTCCATCTTGCGAATACCGAGAGGCTTCACAATATCGAAGAAACGGAACAGGATGAACCCGATCAACAACGTCGTCCAGGTTAACGGAATGAACAGCATCGTGATCCACATGCCGATCAGTTCGTCCACAACCACCTTTGAAGGATCTTCGCCCCATTCGGCCTCCAGTTTATTGGTTGCGATGATGCCCATGATGGTGATCACCACAATGGAACCGATGAAGATCAATGGGGTGGACGTAGTGGATAAGATGTCGTATTTTTCGAATAACCACAACATGCCGCAGGCTACCAGTGCTCCACAGGTTCCGGGAGCTACGGGGGAATACCCGGACCCGAAAACGGTAACAAAAGCCTTGTAGATGAAATTCATGAGGTAAAAATAAAAAAGGCTGTTAAAAAAAACAGCCTTTATATGGGTTTGATTTATTCGTAATCCAATCCTAAGTGGGTAATGAGCTCGGCACCCTGCAAATGGCGTAAGGTGTTCTTCAGCTTCATTTCCTGCTTGAAGATGTCGTGCATCGGCATCATGCCTTTTACCGGAGTCTGCGGCGACTTGAAGTAAAACGATAACCACTCCTGAATTCCGCTCATTCCTGCTCTTGAGGCCAGGTCGAGGAAGATGGCCAGGTCAAGTACCAGTGGCGCTGCTAAGATGGAGTCTCTGCATAAGAAATCCACTTTGATCTGCATGCGGTATCCTAACCATCCGAAGATGTCCAGGTTATCCCATCCTTCTTTGTTGTCTCCGTGAGGAGGGTAGTAGTTGATTCGTACTTTGTGGTACAGGTCTTTGTACAGGTCCGGATTTTTGTCCGGCTCCAGAATGCTTTCCAATACACTCAGTTTGGATACTTCTTTGGATTTGAAACTTGCCGGATCGTCCAGCACTTCACCGTCACGGTTTCCTAAGATGTTGGTAGAGAACCAGCCGGCGATACCCAATGAACGGGTTTTTAAACCGGGAGCCAGAATGGTTTTCATTAAAGTCTGACCGGTCTTGAAATCTTTTCCGCAGATCGGCACACCTTTGTCTTTAGCCAATTTTACCAGCGCAGGGATATCGGCAGAAAGGTTAGGAGCACCGTTCGCATAAGGAACACCTTCCATGATGGCGGCGTAAGCGTAGATCATGCTGGAAGGAATGTTTTCGTCGTTGTTTCTCATGCCTTCTTCCAGACTTTCAATAGTTTGGTGAACGGCAGCTTCTTCGATGTAGATCTCAGTAGAACCACACCATACCATGGCCAGTCGGTCGCAGTTATTTTTTGCTTTGAAGTCGCGGATGTCCTGACGTAACTGGTCGGCCAGATCCATTTTAGTGGCACCGGTTTTTACCCAGCTACCTTCCAGTTTCTTCACATAGCGTTTGTCAAAAACAGCCTTCATCGGTTTAATAGCTTCCAGTTCAGGCTTCAACTGGTCCAATAAGGTTTTGTCCAGCACCTGCGCATGAACAGCGGCTTCATATACATTGTCCTCGAATACGTCCCAACCACCAAAAGCAACTTGTTGGATATCGGCAAGAGGAATAAAATCTTTGATCAGCGGCGTATGGTTATCCGTTCTTTTACCGATCCGGATCGTACCCATTTGTGTAGCTGAACCAATTGGTTTGGATAACCCTTTGTTTACAGCATATACGCCGGCAATTAATGTAGTAGCAACAGCTCCTAAACCAGGTAGTAAAATACCCAATCGTCCTTCAGCACTAGCAATGTTTTGACTCATCTTATTCAGTTTAAATTTTTAAGACGACAAATATATGAATTCCTACACGTTATCAAGTAGTTTTTGGGGAACGAATAAAAATTTATTACGAACGGTAACCGGGAAGTAATGTGCACTTATTTGTTAACGATCTTTTCGTAGATCAGCTTACCGGTTTTCAGGTCTTTGCCGAAGAGTTCGGCCGACAATAACTTGTGCATGGTCTTGGAATCATCTACGGTCAGGTAGATCTTTTCGATGCGGGCGTTTTTCCCGTCAATGCGGGTCAGGGTAAAAGGATTGCCATGCTTGTCTTGCGTAAAGAAAAACGGGCGATCTTTCACGGCCACGATGGTGAACTCATACGTGTTCGGTTTGTCTTTCACCTTTTTTACATCGAAATCAAAAGCAAAGGTCTTCTCCAGCCAGCCCAGTTTCTTTTTGCGGCCGTCTTCCTGATACCTCCTCCAGAACACCTGCATCGGGTCTTTCGGGTCTATTTTTCCGTCAGCTCCTTTATTGAGGGTGTAAACAATGCAATTGGGGTTGATGTCCTTGTGGATGTAGAAAAGGACGTCCGGGTCATCCGGGGTTTCACGATCATCGAATACGGCGAGTCTTTCCTTACCGGTTTGAGCCGCACTTTCTTCCTGGAGGAAGATCAAAAAAACAGCCAGAAGTAGTATGGGAATTCGCTTAAGCATGTTCTCTTTTCTCCAGTTCTTTACGGACATGATTGAGCCGTTTGAAGGCGGTCAGGTTGGATAGTATGGCTACCACGGTAACCGGTAACGTAAAAATGGAAATGGTTTCGAATAATGGTATTTGAGATTCTGGTGTTTTAAAACAGAAAGGCCCGGCCAGGTAGTAGGCAATGCCGCAAAACATGGCCGAAGCACCGATGGTAACCACCCGGGCCGGACGTTGCATCATGCCAACGCTGCAGTCCACACCGATTCCTTCGGCTCGGGATCGGGTATAACTGACCATCATGGAACCGATCAGCGCAACGAAAGCGAACAGGGAACTTAGAAAGTAGTCCTGAGAGATCAGGTAATAACAGATGCCCAGAAACATCACCAGTTCGCTGTAACGGTCAATTACGGAATCATAAAAGGCACCAAAGGAAGACTGCATGTTGCCGATCCGGGCTAAACGTCCGTCCATCATATCAAATAACCCGGCAACCAATATGGTCACGCCGCCTAATCCCACATAGGTCATGTCCGAACGATCGTCCTGTTCGGCTCCCAGAATGAAGATCACTGCAGCAACAATGTTCAGCAACAGGCCGAAAGTGGTGATCATGTTTGGGGTGATACCAAGCTTCACGAACAACTTAATCAGCGGATTAAGGATGTTGTATATGATTAATTGTGCTTTACTTTCGTTTGCCATCGCAATTACATGCTGCATTAACAGTGCCAAAAGTAGCCAAAACTTTTCGGTAGCGAAGGAAAAACCCAAGATGTTTTCAGTAGGCTCATGTTAATTAATAATCTATCTTTGCGCCTTTAAAATTTGATGTTATGGCTCTAAAATGCGGAATTGTTGGTCTGCCGAATGTCGGTAAATCCACCTTGTTCAATTGCCTTTCCAATGCAAAGGCGCAATCTGCAAATTTTCCTTTTTGCACCATCGAACCCAATGTCGGTGTGATCACAGTTCCCGATGAAAGACTGGAAAAACTGGAGTCGTTGGTGAAGCCCGAACGGGTCGTTCCTACAACCATTGAGATCGTGGATATTGCCGGATTGGTGAAAGGCGCCAGCAAGGGAGAAGGTTTGGGTAATAAATTTTTAGCCAACATCCGGGAAACGGATGCCATCATTCATGTGTTAAGGTGTTTTGACGACGGAAACGTGGTGCATGTGGATGGATCAGTTAATCCGGTTCGTGATAAGGAGATCATCGATATCGAACTTCAATTGAAAGATCTCGAAACTGTTGAGAAGAAATACGACGGCATCAAACGTAAAGTGCAAACGGGTGATAAGACAGCTGTAAAAGAAGGTGAATTGTTGCAACGATTGATCACGGCATTGGAATCGGGTAAATCTGCGAGAACGGTTGAGGTGAATGAAGATGAGAAGATCCTGTTAAAGAGCTATCAATTGATTACAGCCAAACCGGTGTTATACCTTTGTAATGTAGATGAAGCTTCTGTGGTGAGTGGGAATGCTTACGTGGAGAAAGTCAGGGAAGCGGTTAAAGACGAACATGCCGAAGTGTTGGTGATCGGAGCTCAGATTGAAGCCGATATTGCTGAACTGGAAACTTACGAAGAGCGTCAGGAATTTTTGCACGACCTTGGATTGGAAGAGGCAGGGGTGAATAAATTGATCCGTGCCGCCTACAAGTTGTTAAACCTGCAGACTTATTTCACCGCAGGCGTGAAGGAAGTAAGAGCCTGGACCATTAAAACGGGTATGACTGCCCCTCAGGCTGCCGGAGTAATCCACACCGATTTTGAAAAAGGGTTTATTCGCGCTGAAGTAATCAAATACAACGATTTTGTAACCCTGGGTTCGGAAACGGCCTGTAAAGACGCCGGTAAATTAGGCGTGGAAGGGAAAGAATACGTCGTGGAAGACGGCGATGTGATGCACTTCCGTTTTAACGTTTAATCCATCTCAGGGAGCCTGATAATTCGGATTCGTGATGTAATCGTAATCCGTTAGGGTTAACAGGAAGGCCTTCAGGTCTGCTTTTTCCGAAGGAGTTAGTTGCACGCCTCCTGTTGAGATGTGTTCCATCTGCGAAGAGATATTCGGTGTATTGTTCAGTCCCGAACTGTAAAAATCAATCACTTCATCCAGTGTCGCAAAACGCCCGTCGTGCATATATGGCGCGGTAAATAGTAAGTTTCGGAGCGACGGGGTTTTAAATTTACCATCGTCAAACGAACTACCGGTTACACCGCCAAGGCCTAAATCAACGTAAGTTGCCTGCAAGCCATTGTCCTTAAATTCATAATCGGTCCAAAGTGGATTGGCCGGGCTGCCATGGCAATGCATACAGTCACCTCCCTGCGTATCCATAAATAAGTTCAGGCCGCTTAATTCTTGCGGAGTAAGGGGTTCAATCCCCATCTGATAACGGTCAAATTTGGAGTTGGCGGAGATCAGGGTGCGTTCGAACTGAGCAATAGCCTTCACCACCAGGTTGGAGTCGATGGTGGAAGTGCCAAAAGCAGCTTCGAATAAGCCGGGATAAGCCGGATGAGCCTGTAAGCTGGCAACAGCATTCGGCCAGGTGTTATGCATCTCTACCGGGTTAACGACCGGGCCAAAAGCCTGTCCTTCCAGTCCGGTTGCCCTTCCGTCCCAAAAGAATTTATTGGCGGTGTTCCAGGCTAAATTAAAGATAGGCATGGAGTTTCTGTTGCCGGGAATACCGTCAATGCCCGTACTGAATTGATTGGTATCGGTAAATGCACTGGCAGGGCTATGACAATCAGCGCAGGCCTGTGTGTTGTTGGCTGACAAAATAGGGTCATAAAAAAGTTTACGGCCTAAAGCTATTCCCTCAACGGTTTGGGGATTGTCGTTAGGGATGTAGGGTGCCCCAAGATATTGAACAAAAATCTGTGGGATTTGGAGTGGTGCCGGAGTCGGGTCGGAGCCATATACACAGGAGCCGTCATTTTTCGTCGCTTCCGGGTTGTAATTTTTAGAGTCCGGATCGGTACACCCGTATATATACACACAGGAGCCGTCATCCTTTTCCGCATCGACATTGTAGTTTTCTGCAATCGGATCGGTACAACCCCGCTGTTTGGAACAGGAGCTGATCCAGATCGATCCGATCAGGAGTATAACAAGGTATAGTAGTCTTTTAATCATCCGTCTATCTGTTTTAACGAGAATCCTGCCCAAAAAGTTGGCAGGATTTCCCGTTAGTTCAGTTTATTGTTTTTGCACGGTGTTCCCCAGGCTGAAAACATTGTATCCGTTGGCATGCATCATCAATTGCGCAGTATAGTTCGGCATCAGCATGCTGTTTAAAACATTTAAGTCCCAGATAATAGGGTTTTCAAACCATTGAGACAGGTCCATGTTGATGTTAATGGTACAATATTCCTGGTTCAGGGAAACTCCTCCCAGGATCACATGGATGTGGTTTTGGTTGTAATTCCCCATGTTGCTGGCTGTACCGTTGTGGTAGGCATAATTGGTTGCAACCCCGTTAGCCATGAATTTACCTTCAAACTGCATGTTGTGGTATCCTCCGCCGATCATGCTTGGCCAGTTCCAGTTTGCAGCATTCAGGTCGGTGTAATTGCCCATGTTGTCCAGGCTGTCAAACCCGAAATTAAATCCGATAGCAGCATAAGAACCCTTGGTAACATGACCAACATAGTAGCTGGCAGTAGTCGGTGTTTCCAGGTCGATTAGGCGGTAAGAGCCCATCTGAATACTGTCTCCGTTGTACAGATACAGTTTAATATCCGAGATCAGGTACCGAAGCTTGTTAATGCTTAACGTGTCATTATTGGCATTCACATAGTTAAATTGGTTAAAAAGGCTTTTATTGACAGGTAATCCGGCAAAATTGTGGTTGAAATTAATGGTCACGTGCGAAGATGTGGAATGATCATCGACATGAACGTCAGTATCTTCGTAGATACAGGATCCGTCATCCTTCTGTGCATCAGCATCGAAGTTCGTCGCTACCGGATCGGTACACCCTTCTTTTTTAGAACAAGAGGTTAAAGTCACAGCACCTAAGGTGAACATGGACATAAATATTAAAGTAAACTTTTTCATGGTTGAATATTTTAGATAAAATTAATTAAAAGTAATATGATAATTGCGCTATAATCCGTCTATTATTTAAAGGCTGTATGCCATATAGTTTCTGTACCACCGGTAAATAATAGTTGAATGTTAATCCCAGTTTTTTGAAGTAAAGATTCATGCCGGGAGTCACAAACGCTGCTTCTCCTCCCGAATCGATGAAATCTTTTCCATCTATTTGATCGTAATCGCTTTTCTCATAAGCAATTCCGAGGTTGGGCATCCATTTCAACTGATCTTTCCAGGTGATAACACTAAACAAAGAGCTAGTTATATTTAACCTGTTAGCAAGACGAAAATTATTCTTGTTGGTTGTATAGACCTGATAACTGGCATTGGAGTTTAATCCGATGTGCTTCCATTTAATCAGGTATTCTATCAATCCCAGAAATGCAAAACTACCCGTGCCGGCTTGCAGGTGCGGATCCAATTCCATTTCGGGAGTTCCCACAATGGTATTTGGTTTGAATTCCGTTGTAAAGCCCACAATGGAGTATTTGTTGAAGGTTCCGGTAGGCAATGTGACTCCGGCTCCCAGGTTCACCCGGTGGGTGAATTTGTTTGCGGCACTGTCTCCGTTTGCTACGGAATTATGCAAGGTGTGTTTAACGACCACCTTCAGGTCGCCGATTCCACCTACATTGTCAACAATACTGTCGTTTTGCTTGATGTAATTGTCGGAAAAGGTCATGCTGGTGTTCAGTTGCCACTTTTGACCGAGGTAAAAGTTGAGAAGAACGTCATAACTGTTGTAACTTTCAGTATATGTGAAGCGTTCTCCGTCGGCAATGGAACCGTTGGCCTTTCCGCCGTGTTTTGTATTTGTTTTGCCTTTCATTCGTTGATTGCCGATGCGTGTTGTGAATGCAGACTGATTGATGTAATCACTCCGAAACAGGCTGTGTCGATACCTCAGACTAAACGAGTTCTGAAAATCGTTGGGCTGAATACCCAGATAAACCGTACACAGGTCGCAGGCAAACACCGGATGAA
>JAGQZT010000135.1 GCA_020435335.1 Flavobacteriales bacterium
GTGGCAGAATGGCCGACTGGATGCGTTTGGCGTAGTTGATCGAATCGAGGATCTCCTGGTTCTTTTCCTCCAGTTCGGAATGTGCCTCCTCGATCGCCACTTTTTGTTTGCGGGTTACTTTCAGGCGATTGAAAACTACAAAAAGAAACACGCCAACGAGTCCCAGTCCTCCGGCTGTAGCATACGTTAAAATTTGTTGTTTTTCTTTGGCTTCCTGCTCGATAGCCAGTTGTTTTTCATGTTCTTTTTTGTCGAGTGCTTTTTGTTTTTCGTAAGCATACCGGGCTTCCTGTTTGGCAACCGTTTTTTGATTCTCGTCGTTACTGATACTGTCTTTCATTAAGATGTATGTTTTATACATCTCCAGGGCCTGATGGTGTCGATCGGTTTTTTCATAAATAGTGGACAAAAAATTACTGGCATTCATCATGCTTTCGGGAATCTGTAATTCATTGGCCAGTTTATAGGACTTCAAGGCGTAAGCTTCGGCTTCTTTTAAATTGCCCAATTTGATGTAGACGTCGCTAATGTTTGCATAGGCAAGTGCTTCCCCTTTCCGGTGTTTATTTTTCGAAAAAATTTCAGCACTTCGTAAAAAATTCTTCAATGCTTCCGGATAATTTTTCCGGCTTTTTTCAATATGGCCGATATTATTAACCGTTAAAGCCATAGAAGGTTCGTCGTTAATTTCAGCAAGGTATACCAGCGCTTTAACATTCAACTCCAAAGCCCGTTTTATATTTCCTTTCCTGCGTTCTAAAGAGGCAATATTGCCGATGTTGATGGCCATATTCTGTAGGTTACCCAGTTTGGTATAGATTGCCAGTGCTTTTTCATAATACTGTTCTGCCAGTTCGCCGTCGTCTAAAAAGTCATGACACATCCCAATGTTGCAATACAGGGATCCCATCTGATCTTCTTCTCCCAATTTTTCACTAAGGAGTAAGCCTTCCTGGAGATACACAATGGCTTCGGCATAACTGTTATTCTGCGTGTATAAATAACCAAGCCACACATAAACTTCAGACAATTCCTTTTCATGATTGGCTTTTTTTGCGATGTCGAGAGCTTTGTGGCAGTAGCCAAGAGCGGCATTCAGATCATAATTACAGGAGTAATAGGTGAGATCGAGATACGCATTCCACCGAAGGGAATCATGCTCAAGGTTGGTCAATGAAGTAGTGATGGAGTCGATTTTTGACTGAATATGATCAGGATAATGACCGGCCCGGGCAGTAAAAGTTCCGGCAATAAACAGGAGTAATAATATAAATGAATTAATATTCACCAGCTAAAGGTAGTAATTTTCAATATACATCCATGCGTTTAATCGTCCGGGAGGCCTTTGTATTCCACATAAAAATTCGGATCGAATTCAAAGGTCTCTATTTGGGTTTCAAAGTTCAAGCTGTTCCATTCCTTGTTGGGGAAGATCCATTCCTCCTTTCCGTTGATGAATATGCGAACCGGCATATCGAAATCCTTTACGACGTTCACATAGCGAAACTGCAGGCTCTCATCATTCCGGATGTACTCCAGAGTAGGGATCGAAGTACTTCGTAAATACTGGTTGAAGAAAGCCGACAGGTCTTTTCCGGTTTTTTTGCTCATGTAATCCTCCACCTGTTTGGTGTTAACGGTCTGATGGTAGAATTCTTTATTCAATCCGGTCAGCACTTCCCGCCAGAGGCTGTCGTTTTCAACCAGCTGGCGCAGGGTGTGGAGCATGTTGGATCCTTTGTAATACATATCGCCGGAACCTTCCTGATGTACGTTATAGGTGCCGATAACAGGGCTATCGTTCATGATGTTTTTTCGGATTCCCTGAACGTATTTATTACATCCTTCCGTTCCGAAATGATAATCCAGGTAAAGGCTTTCTGAGTAGGAGGTAAAGCTCTCATGAATCCACATGTCGGCCACATCTTTGTGGGTGATGTTGTTGGCAAACCATTCGTGTCCGGATTCGTGAACGATGATAAAATCGAATTTCATGCCCCATCCCGTGCCGCTCAGATCACGTTTCAGGTAACCGTTTTCGAATCCATTGCCGTAGGTTACCGAGCTTTGATGTTCCATGCCGAGATAAGGCACTTCCACCAGCTTATAGCCGTCTTCGTAAAATGGGTAGGGGCCGAACCAGTATTCAAAGGCCTCCAGCATTTTGGGCGCCTGCCGGAATTGGTTTTTCGCTTTGTCGAGGTTGGATCTGAGCACATAGTAATCACACGGTAAGTCACCGTTCAGGCCTTTGTAGGTTTCGCTAAAATGAACATAATTGCCAATGTTCATATTCACGCCGTAATTATTAATGGGATTGGACACAAACCAGTTCCAGGTAAAGTAAGGGCTGTCTTTTTTCATTTGGAGGCTTCGTAATTTCCCATTAGCGATGCAACTCAGATTGGAGTCTACGGTAAAGCTCATCAGCATGCTGTCGGGCTCGTCGTAAGCATGGTCTTTATTCGGCCACCAGATGCTGGCACCGATCCCCTGGCAGGTTGTTACCACCCAGTCGTTGCCTTTTTTATCCCTGGTCCAGGTTAGCCCACCGCTCCAGGGTGGATTCTTGCTTTCTTGCGGGACACCTTCGTAGTATACGGTGAGTTCGTTTATGGCGTTGACCAGTTGCGGTTTGGTTAAGTGGATGAAGTAGCTGTATCCGTCTTTGGTCAGTTTCAATTCGGTATCGTCCTGGGTCACTTTGGTGATCCGGAGCGGTTCCTGCAGTTCGATCTGCAGGGTCTGGTAGGCCTGTAATACTTTATACTGGATGAGGTTGCTTCCGGAGATGCTTTTATTGGGAATATCAACGGATACACTCAGGTGGTAATACGTCAGGTCCCACCAGCTGCGTTCCGGAGTAATGCTTCCCCGGAGGGTGTCCTGATGGGTGAATGTGGGTTGTGCTAAAGCACTAAAAGTAGCAAGTACAAAGTAACAAGTGAAAAGGATAAGCTGTTTCATATGGTAAAGATAGCAAGGAATGTGCCTAAGCCGGCAATAATGCTAGCTTCTTTCTATGATGAGGGTGAAGATGTTTTGCTCATCTAATCCTGCTACTTCATGCAATTGATTCACGGGAATGGAGTAAGTGTCCAGTTCACTGAGCCGGAATTTTTCACCGTTGATCCGGAATTCGATATGGCCTTTCAGTACGGTTAGTAGCGCAGGGAATGCGGTTTGATGTTCTTTTAATAGTTGGTTTTTCAGTAAACCGATGGCGAGGTACGTAACGGTATCCGATTTATGAACCAAGTAAGTTGCCGGTTTATCAGAAGTGAAGGTGATGTTTTCGAATATGTTGCTCATGGAAGAGAGAAGTTTAGTAAGCCCTCAGGTTTTTCCCTTCAAAGAAATAGACAAATGCCCGGTTTACTACCTTGTTGCCGCCTGGAGTAGGGTAGTTACCCGTAAAATACCAATCTCCTTGATGATCAGGACAGGCATGATGCAGGCCTTCGATGCTTTGGAACACGATGTCTACTTCGGCTTTCATGTTTTCCGGTGTAAGGAGCTGGGATATTTTCCTGGAAATCTCTTCGGCAGAGAAAGGGGCATAGATTTCCTTCACATGGTTTACGATTTGTTCTTTAGGCAGGTTTTCCTGAGCCTTACATTTGTCGTACACTTCCTTGATCAGGCTTTCTTTTCCATGTTCTTTCAGGAGTTCAATGGCTGCCTGAAAGGCGATGAAATCACCCAGTTTGGCCATATCGATGCCATAGCAATCGGGATAACGAATTTGAGGAGCGGAAGAGACTACCACGATTTTTTTCGGATTCAAGCGATCCAAAATGCGAAGGATACTTTGTTTTAGCGTAGTTCCCCGAACAATGGAATCATCAATGATCACGAGGTTGTCGTTGGGATATACAGTACCGTATGTGATGTCGTAAACGTGCGTTACCAGATCATTCCGACTGTTATCTTCGGTAATGAAGGTGCGTAGTTTCGCATCCTTGATGGCGATTTTTTCAATGCGGTTGCGTAGTGCCAGAATTTTAGTGAGCTCTTCATCCGAAGGATTATCACCGAGTGCTTTGATCTTGCGTAGTTTAACGGCATTCAATTCATCCTGCATCCCTTTCATGAGGCCGTAAAAAGAAATCTCGGCCGTGTTGGGGATGAAGGAAAACACGGAGTTCTTCATGTCGTTGTTGATGGATTTCAGCACCAACGGAACAATGTTTCTGCCGAGTTGTTTACGCTCTTTGTAGATATCCTGATCGCTCCCGCGGGAAAAGTAGATGCGCTCGAAGGAGCATGGTGTTTTCGCCAATGGTTCACGGATCATTTTCTCGGAAACTTCACCGTTTTTCTTGATGATTACAGCATGTCCGGGAGTAATTTCCTGAACTTTTTCGGCAGGTACGTTAAAGGCGGTTTGGATGGCAGGTCGTTCGGATGTGATCACCACCACTTCATCGTCCTGATACCAGAAAGCCGGGCGGATTCCCGAAGGATCTCTCAGCACGAAAGCATCTCCATGTCCGAGAATACCGGCCATGGCATAGCCACCATCCCAGTCGACAGCAGAATTCGTTAAAATCTTTTGCAGGTCGAGGTGTTGGGCGATCAATTTGGAGATTTCTACCCTGGAATGGCCTTCTGCTTTGAATTTATCGTAAAGAGCCTGATTTCCTTCGTCGAGGAAATGTCCTATTTTTTCAAGAACGGTAACGGTATCGGATTGTTGTTTGGGGTGTTGACCGATCTCCACCAGCAGGTTGAACAGCTCATCGACGTTGGTCAGGTTGAAGTTTCCGGCAACCACGAGGTTCCGGGTCATCCAGTTATTTTGGCGCAGGAAAGGGTGGCACTGTTCGATGCTGTTCCCTCCGAAAGTTCCGTAGCGCAGGTGCCCTAAAGAAACTTCACCGGTAAAAGCCACATTTTTCTTGAGCCATTCGGCATCTTTCAGGAGTTCGGGTTTGTAGTTGTAAACCGCACTGAACTTGGCGTTGATTTTCCCGAAAATATCTTTGATGGGTTGAGAATCGTTGGATCGGTATCGGCTGATGTAGCGTTCTCCGGGGGCGACATCAAACTTGATGTTGGCTAGTCCGGCTCCGTCCTGGCCCCGGTTGTGCTGCTTTTCCATAAGCAGGTACATTTTGTCGAGACCGTAGGTGGCTGAGCCGTATTTATCAATGTAGTACTGCAGCGGCTTTAGCAATCGTACCATTGCTATTCCGCATTCGTGTTTAATAAAATCGCTCATAGATGTGTTAGCCGTGATTTTGTGACAAAAGTACCCCTTTTTTTAGAGCATCAAATAAAAAAGTGAGCCGTGTAAAACGATTTTTACACAGCTCATCAACAATTTATTTTACGGTTTCGTTCCCGGCAGCAGCCCAGGCGGTTATCCCACCATCGAGGTTGTAGATTTTGCTGAACCCTTTGTCTTTCAGAACCTGGGCAGCACTGGCACTTCTTCCTCCGGCTTTGCAGTAAACAAAAACGGGAGCGGTTTTATCCAGGCTTTCTACCTGAGTTGCGAATGATTCATCAAAATAGTTGATTTTTTGAGCATTGGCAATGGTTCCTTCGGCCCATTCTTCGGGTGTTCTCACATCGAGAACGGTTCCTCCCTGTTCCACGATGAGGGTTTTAAATTGTTCAACGGTTACATCCACAACGACTTCCTGCTGTTGTGTAATTTGCTCCGTTGTTGCTTCCGGATTAGAGTTTCCCGAACAAGCCAGCAGGCTCATGATTACAATTCCGCTTAATGTTATTCCTATCTTTTTCATGGTTATTTGGTTAAGTTTTTTCCGGCTTTTATCCAGGCGGTGATCCCACCGTCGAGGTTAAACACTTTTTTAAATCCTTTTTCCTGTAAAATTTCTGCAGCGCTCATGCTTCTTCCTCCGGCTTTGCAGTAGACCAAAATCGGGGTTTCCCGGTCCAGTTTATCCACCTGATCAGCAAAATCACGGTCGTAGTAATTGATTCTGGTTGCATTTCCGATGGTGCCATCGGCCCATTCGCCGGGAGTTCTGACGTCCAGAATCAGCCCTTTGTCGTTATCCACGAGCTTGGCAAATTGTTCCACATTCACATGGAAGATTCTGGTTTCTTCTTGTTCCGTTGTATTGGTTTGGGCGCTTACACTCATAATTGAGGGTAGCAGCATCAGTAAAAGAGCTATTTTTTTCATAGTTTGTTAACTGTTTTGATTGATCAATTGAATTAATTGGTTGGCCTGAACTACTCCGGATTGACGCCAGATCTGTTGGCCGTTCTTGAATAAGATCAGTGTAGGAACACCCCGAACCTGATAAGCAATGGCCGCTTGTTGATTTTTATCCACATCCACTTTGATGATTTTGGCTTTCTCTTTGACCTCGGTAGCGACTTGCTCCAGAATGGGTCCCATCATTTTACAGGGGCCGCACCAGGTGGCGTAAAAATCGACCAGTACTGGTACGTTGCCGTTGATCAGTTCATTAAAACTACTCATGATCGTTGTTTTTAAAGGTGATGCTCCACATACCCCGAAGGTCGCCTTCACTGAAGTTTATGGCCTGATCTTCCAGATAAAGGGAGGCAATGGTTTCAGAATCGGCCGGGCTGATGGTTTTTCCTACTTCACCGTGGCAAATCAGACACAATCCTTTGGTCATGATGGGAGCATAAAAAATAGCTTCGCCTGTATCATTCATTCGGATAACGGGCTTGTTTTCACCGGTCAGGTAACGATCAATGATGGAGGCTTCCTCCGCATTCGGCGCGTTTTTCAGGTTTCTTACTTTATGGCTGGTGCGCTTGATGATTACATTGTATTGTTGTGCAAGAGAATCGGTTAGTGGCAATGCATTCGCGCTGCAGAATTTCAAGGCATTCTCAACACCGCCATCGGCAATAGCCTGCTGCAGCTTGCCGCTTAATGCAGCAAATGTAGCCTGAGCAACTTCTTGTCCGGTAGCCAGGTAATAAGCCGTATCCAGTATTTGTTCCTGAACGTCGGTAACTACTTCCGTTTGTTCCACAGGGGTATCCTGACCGCATTGCAGGAGCAGAGCGGCTGTAAGGAGAATTACTATGGATGATAGTGCTTTCAACTTAGTAGTTTTTTACATCTCCCGAAAGGGCATTCAGGAAAGCGACGATGTTTTTGGTTTCTTCGTCCGATAACGTTCTGTCCAGTTGGGCTTTGGCCATGATCTTCACGGCCTCATCCAGCGATTTTACGCTGCCATCGTGGAAGTAAGGTGCGGTTTTAGCCACATTTCTCAAGCCGGGAACTTTAAAAACATACTTATCGGCTTCATTTTTAGTGACTTCGAAGCGCCCTTCATCCATTTTATCACTTTTGGTGTAGTCCCAGTAGTCTCCATACACGCCGAATTTCTGATACATATTCCCTCCGAATGCATTTCCGGCATGGCAGGAGGTACAGCCAACAGCCATAAACGTTTCCAAACCTCTTTTTTCGGCTCCGGTCAGCGCATCATGGTCTCCTTTGATGAAATCATCTACACGAGAAGGGGTAATCAGAGTTCGTTCAAAGGCTCCGATCGCTTTTTGGAGGTTGTCGTAGGTCATGGGATTCTCATCATAAGGAAATGCCTGGGCAAATAGCTCCGGGTAGAAATCATTCGTGTTTTTCAACCTGGTGATTACCGCTTCTTTGCTTGGCATGGCCATTTCAACCGGATTAAGAATAGGTCCGCCGGCTTGTTCTTCCACGTCTTTGGCTCTTCCGTCCCAGAACTGAGCCATGTGCAGCGCTGCATTTAAGGTTGTCGGGGAGTTTCTTCCTCCCAGAGATCCGTCGTTGCCCGGGGAGAAAGGCAGGTTATCCACACCGGAACCATTATCGATGTTGTGGCAGGAGTTACAGCTGATGGTGTTATCTTTTGATAATTTGGTTTCGAAATACAGCTTCTTACCCAGAGCCACTTTTTTGGCGTTAAGTGGGTTTTCAGGATTGTCAGCCTGTATGGGCAATCTTCCGAATACGGATTTCGCTTCTTCCTGAAGGGCTGTTAATTCCGTTGATTTTGTAGCCGGTTCGGCTTGATAAGCCTGTTTCTCTTCATTGCTTCCGCAAGAAAACAGCGTGAAAAGCGGAATGGCGTACAGGATGTTAATTTTCATGGTTTTGTTTTTTTAAATTGTTTTGTATGATGTCTCCCAGCAGGTACCCCATAATGGCACCGTAAATGGTGGACCGCCACCACACGGAAGTGATGGCGCAGGTGCCGGAAGCACAACCCACGTAGTTCCAGTAAAGGTAACCGGAGATTGACCCCAAAAGGGCAACCAGCAAAGCAATTTTTTTTGAATTAATCCAGTTTTTCATCAGGCAAATCTATTCCACGGTCCGCCATTGTATGCTTCTTGTATACCGTTTCGTTTCAATATCGCTGTAGCTTGCCCGCTGCGCATACCCGAACGGCAACACAATACAACGGGTTTGTTCAGTTCTTTTATCTTTTTAATTTTCCCCTGGATTTTGTCCAGCGGAATGTTCTTGGATCCTTTGGCGTGTCCCTGGTTAAATTCACCCGGGGTTCTCACATCGATGAGAATACCTCCGTTTCTGAGGATCTCAAAATGATCTACTTTCGGCCCTAATCCTAATAATTTTCTTAAAAAACTCATCTTACAACAATTCTTTTTCGATTACTTCTTTTAACACATTTTTTGGCAGGGCACCGGCCTGCATCATGGGTTGTTTTTCTTTTGGAATGAACAAGATGCTCGGAATACTTCTGATATTGAACATCGCGGACAATTCCTGTTCCACTTCGGTGTCTACTTTGTAGATGTTTATTTTACCGGCATATTCGTCCGAAAGTTCTTCCAGAATAGGGGCGACCATTTTACAAGGACCACACCAGTCGGCATAAAAATCGATAATAGCCGGAACATCACCTTGATAGTTCCATTCCTGGGACGCTTCATAATTGAAGATGTCCGTTTTAAATTTTGATGCTGTTAATTGTATCGTTGGCATTTTCTTTTTTTTTAGATGAGGGGAGCATAACGCTCCCCCGGATTTATTTTAACATTCTCATGGCAACCATATTCCAGCCGCCACCGTTGAATACATCTTCAACTCCATTGGTTGCCAGGAAGTGTGTTGCCTGGCCGCTTCTGCCACCGGAAGCACAACAAAGCACCAGAGGTTTTTTCATGGATTTGAATTCTTCCAGTTTATGAGGAACCTGATCCAACGGAATGTTGATCGATCCTTCCACACAACCCATGGCGTATTCACCCGGAGTTCTTACATCCACTATGGTTGCTTCCTGTAAATCTACTTCTTCGTAATTCATAATTATCGTGTTTAAGTTTTATGTAATTTGTTATAGCATGGTGGTTGGACATACATACTCGGTCATTTTCAGTGCCGGTTCATTTTTCATGGCACCAAATCCGCCGTCAATGTTGATGAAATCTTCGTATCCTTTGCATCTCAGGATGGAGATGGCAATTACCGAACGGTAACCTCCGGCACAGTGCACGTAGTACTCTTTCGACTTGTCAAGTTGATCGTAAGTACTGTTGATGGTGTCCAGCGGGAAGTTGGTTACATGGTCATGGACAAGGTGTTCCGAATAGTATTCAGACTCTTTTCGTACATCCAGAACATCTACATCATGATTGGCGATGTTTTCGGCAAACTCTCTGGCATTCATGTTCATGATGGCACTTACTTCTTCACCGGCTGCTTCCCAGGCTTTGATGCCTCCGTCCAGATAACCCCTCACATTGTCGTAGCCTACACGGGCCAATCGGGTGATGGTTTCCTCTTCGCGTCCTTCCGGAGCAACCAGCAGGATCGGTTGTTTGATGTCTTCGATCAAAGCACCAACCCATGGTGCAAAGTTGCCGTCCAGGCCAATAAACCATGAACGTTTGATGTGCTCTTTCACATAATTGTTGTGGTGGCGAACATCCAGCACCAATGCATTTTCATTTTTCCAGATGGCTTTGAATTCTTCAACGGATAATCCTCGGTTCGAATCCCGAATGATGTCTTCAAAGCTCTTGTTTACGCCTTTGTTCATTACGGCATTTTTCGGAAAATACTGTGGCGGGGCAACCAGTCCGGTCAGTACTTCTTTTACAAATTCATCTTCCGTCATGTCTGCTCTCAACGCGTAGTTCACTTCTTTCTGATGCCCCATGGTATCATAGGTTTCTTTGCTGAGGTTCTTGCCACATGCGGAACCTGCACCGTGGTTCGGGTAAATGATGGTGTCGTCAGGCAGGGTCATCAGTTTGTTTCGTAATGATTTGAACAGGTGTCGGGCCAGATCTTCTTGAGTTAAATCGGATTTAACGGCAAGATCGGGTCGGCCTACGTCCCCGATGAACAGGGTGTCTCCCGTAAACACATAAGGAGTCTCGCCTTTAGCATCCACCAACAGGTAGGAAGAAGATTCCATCGTATGTCCGGGAGTGTGGAGCAACCTTAATGTAAGATCACCGATAGAAAATTCTTCGCCGTCTTTACCCTCATGAAAATCAAAATCAGCTTTGGCCGAAGGACCATAAACGATGGTTGCCCCGGTCTGATTAGCGAGATCCACGTGTCCTGATACGAAATCAGCATGAAAGTGAGTTAAAAAAACGTATTTGATCTTTGCGCCTCTTCGCTCCGCCATTTCAATGTATGGAGTCGTTTCTCTCAGAGGGTCAATAACGGCTGCTTCGCCGTTTGATTCGATGTAATAAGCTGCTTCAGCTAAACATCCGGTGTATAATTGTTCTACGTACATAACTTTATAGTTTTATTTAAAATTAATGATTAAGCTTTTCCTTTTAACATTTTATTCCAGTACATGTATGGCAATGCATATTTTTTTAAGAGCCACATGGAATATTTTTCTTTTGAGGTATCCACGAATTTGGAGATCAACGGATCCGACATTCTTACATTATCATATCCGAATTCTGCCAGCACCATTTTTCCGTATCCGGTAACCAATGGGCAGGATGAATAGCCGGTATAACTATCGTCTTTGGCATCTTTCCCCTGAATGAGCGACATCAGGTTTTCTACCACTACCGGGGCTTGTTTTCTGACTGCAGCTCCGGTTTTGGCTGTTGGAAGGGCAGCAGCATCACCTAACCCGAACACATTTTTGTACACATTATGCTGTAAGGTGTTAATGTTTACATTGATCCAACCTTTATTTGGTCCGTCGGCATGAGCCAGCCTGGAGTGTTTTACAAAATCCGGAGCACTTTGCGGTGGAGCCAGATGCAGCATATCATAAGGAATGATGGCTGTTAGGTCGCCGGCAACACGTTCTCTCAGGTTTTTATCTTCATTGATCACACATCCGTTTTCATCCGGATTGACCATTTTAAAATGAACCTCCTTATTTGTAGCATCAATTTTGGTGATCCCGTAAAAGAATTTGGTGTGGATTTGCTTGCGGGCAACCACATCATTAATGGTTTGTTTAAATGGTTCTACTCCGAACACGACACTTCCGGGTGTGGCAAAAATAATTTCGGTTTTATCGCGCACACCGGTTTTTCTCCAGTATTCGTCGGCGAGGTACATGATCTTTTGAGGGGCACCGCCGCATTTGATGGGAGTAGTCGGTTGGGTGAAAACAGCATTTCCACCCTTAAATTTCTGAAGTACTTCCCAGGTGTAATTGGCGTCTACATAGTTGCTGCAAACGCCGTCTTTTCCGATAGCATCTTTTAAGCCTTCGATGCCATCCAAATCGATTTGAATGCCGGGGCAAAGGACCAGGTATTCATAAGTCAGTGTATCACCGTTTTTAAGGGTAATTTCATTGGCATCGGGATGCATGGATGTCACTTCCTCCGGGATCAGTTTCACTCCCTGAGGAATGAGCGATTGCATTGACCTTCGGGTCTTTTCATAATCAAACGTCCCGGCTCCGACGAGTGTCCATGCCGGTTGGTAAAAGTGATCTCTGGCCGGATCGATGATGGCGATGTCCAGGGTTTTATCCTTGAGCAACAGCCTGGAAGCAACCGTTATCCCTGCGGTTCCTCCTCCAACGATAATAATTTGATGTGACTTCATACCTATAAGTTTATACCGTTAATATTAATTCTTTGATTAAAATGTAGCTACCCATAAGCAACACAAACCAGCCGAACGCTTTTTTTAATTGTGCACCGTTTACCTTGTCGGAAAAATAATTTCCCACAAAAATCCCGGCAATGGCAAGCAAGGTAAAAACAAGAAGCAATTGCCAGTCGATGGGTGTACTGGAAACACTACCCACAAACCCAAAAAGGGAATTCAGGGAAATGATGGCTAAAGATGTTCCGATGGCCTCTTTCATGCTGTGATTGCCGAGTCTGATTAAAGCCGGGATGATGATGAACCCGCCTCCGGCCCCGACAAATCCGCTTAAACTCCCCACTCCCAGACCTCCGATAAAGTTGATCACATGGTTTTTCTTGTTCAGGTTCTCAATTTCCAGTTCCCTTCTTCCCCGGATCATCGAGATTGAAGCCGTAATCATGGTGATGGCAAACACACTCATGATCAAAATCCTGTTGGTGAGTTCAAAGTGGCCGATAGTTAGGATCGATTCGGGGATAGCAGGAACGATCAGTTTTCTCGTAATGAAGATGGCGATGATAGTCGGAATACCGAAAAACAAAGCACTCTTAAAATTCACTTCCTTTTTCCTGGCTTTTACCCAAACACCAACCAGGCTGGATGCGCCTACAATGAATAAAGAGTAAGCAGGAGCAGTAACGGCAGCTTCTGTACCGAAACAATAAACCAGTATCGGAATGGCCAGAATGGAACCTCCTGCACCGATCATGCCGGTTGACAGTCCGATTAAAATGGCTAGTATGTATCCGAGAATCTCCATTATTTTTTATGACAAGTTGCGATACAGGTTAAAATCTGCGAAAGCTGCGGGTATTTTAGTTTGTAAAAACAATTTTTCCCGACACGGTTCACTTCCAGTACGTCTTTATTCTTTAAGATGCTGAGGTGGTGAGAAGCAACAGCCTGCTCAATTTGAAGGGCTTCGTAGATTTCGGTAACCGAAAGTTCGGCACCATTATCCAACAGCCCGACCATCGCAATCCGGGTCGGATGGGCAATGGCTTTCAGGGTTTCGGTTGCAGACTCAATTTGTGATAAATCTATATTCATATTAAAACATCTAAATATATAGATACAAAGATATATAGAAATATATATATGTTCCAAATTTTTTAAGAAATATTTTTGAAAAACTTTACCTTTACAGTTATGGATAAGATTAGAAATTACATTAACGGTGAGTTGATTGAGCCTTTGGCCGGCCACTATATCGAAAACGTTGACCCCTCAAGAGGCGTGGTATATTCTTTAATTCCGGATTCGGATGCTTCGGATGTGGCTCTGGCTACCAAAGCGGCTAAGGAAGCTTTTCCTTCCTGGTCGAAGACCCCGAAAGAAAAACGTTCCCGCATTTTACAAAAGCTGGCCTTTCTTATTGAAGATAATCTGGATCGTTTGGCCATGGCCGAATCCATCGATAACGGGAAGCCGTTGAGGCTGGCTAAGACGGTCGATATTCCCCGAGCTGCTGCGAATTTTAATTTCTATGCCACCGGCATTCTCCACTATGCCTCCCAATCGCATGCCATGGAAGATGTCGCCATTAATTATACACTCCGGGAACCTATAGGGGTTTGCGGGTGTATTTCGCCCTGGAACCTTCCCTTGTATTTATTCAGTTGGAAAATAGCTCCTGCTCTGGCTGCAGGAAATACCGTCGTTGCAAAGCCTTCTGAGGTTACACCAATGACTGCTTATTTGTTGTCGGAACTGTGCATTGAGGCCGGCCTTCCCAAAGGGGTGTTGAACATTGTTCACGGATTGGGACAAAAAGTGGGTGCTGCCATTACCGAACATCAGGATATTCCGGTGATCTCTTTTACCGGAGGTACGGTTACCGGGAAGCAGATCATCAGCGTAGCCGGTCCCATGTTCAAAAAACTGTCTCTTGAGCTTGGTGGCAAAAATCCGAACATCATCTTCGACGATTGTGATTTTGAAAAGGCATTGAAAACGACTGTACACTCTTCATTTGCCAATCAGGGTCAGATCTGCCTGTGCGGGTCAAGGATCTTCGTTCAGCGTGGTATTTATGAAAAATTCAGGGATGCCTTTGTAGAAAAGGTCAAGAACCTTAAAGTTGGTGATCCCCGATCCGAAGACAGTAATTTAGGAGCAGTTGTATCAAAACAACACATGGAAAAAGTACTGAGTTACATTGAGCTGGCTCAGCAGGAAGGAGGAAAGGTATTAACCGGCGGACATCGGGTGATGATGGAAGGAGATTTGGAGAGTGGATATTATCTGGCTCCTACGATTATTGAGAACCTGGCTTATGATTGCCGCACCAATCAGGAGGAGATTTTCGGGCCGGTAGTGACCATCATGCCGTTCGATACCACGGAGGAAGTCATCATGATGGCAAACAGTACTACTTATGGCCTTGCCTCTACCGTGTGGACCGAAAACCTGACCAAGGCGCATAATGTGGCCGCTCGGATTCATGCCGGAATTGTTTGGGTGAATTGCTGGTTGCTCCGCGATTTGAGAACGCCTTTTGGTGGTGTCAAGAATTCAGGCGTGGGGAGAGAAGGTGGTTTTGAAGCATTGGATTTCTTTACGGAACCCAAAAACGTTTGCATCAAGCTCTAAGCTTCTCACTCTGTTTGCGGCCGTTCATAAAGAACCAACCGAAATTCTTATTGAACCAATTTTCGAACAGTTGTATTTTTTTGATAAACAAAGTCATACCCTGAAAACGAAAAACAGGAATCGTATCGTATAAAAAAGAGCCGGAATTTTCCGGCTCTTATGATTTTTTAACACTAAGAAGAACAGTTACTGAACAATAATCTTTTTAGCTATACTCTTTTGGCCAAGCTGGATGTTCAGGAAATAAATCCCTTGTGGAAGGGCTTTGGTAGTAACTTCAATTTGCTTTGAACCTTTTACAACACTGTTGTTATATACTTGTTTCACCTGTTGTCCTAATCCGTTTAACAGGTCGATTTTTAACATAGTGTTTTCCGGAATCTCCATACTCACGGTTACGTCATCACCGTTTGTTGGATTTGGATAGATCGACAAACCTAATTTGCTTTCATCCAACTCTTCTATACCTACTCCCGGAAGACTGTATTGGGAAAGAAAAGTTCGGTTCGAGTCCAGTAAGTTGCCGTCTTGTTTAATGGTTCCGTTTATGAAAGACAAGATAGGGAACTTGCTTAAGCTTGGTTTGTAATAATTGATGTACTCAGCCTGAATTTCAACCGGATTGATCGTGATCGGAGGGAAAGTGATTTTGATGGTGTCAGTGATCAGGTATTCGGTTGTTCTTACGCGCAAAACAGAATCGATGGTAACTCCTAAGGGCAGGATCAATTGGCCCCAGGCATCGGCATTTACCGTAGCGTTTCCGGCGGCGTTCGTATTTTGCCCCAATAATGAGAATGTACCCGCATAATTATCGTTGTATGAGTCTGCATAATTGAACGGGAACTTCATAGCAATTTCCGGGTCCATATTGTACTGGGCAACAATGTCTCCATAGCCAGGGACATTGGCAACCAGTCCGACATTAATCAAACTGTCCGTACTCATTACCTGCGCATACCGGGTATTGGTAGCTGTGGCGTTGCTGGTATCTGCGTAGGTTGCAGTAGGAAAAGAAGCGCCATAAGTGGTAATTGAAGGGTTTACAATGAATTGATTTTGGGTTATTGAATAACCTCTCAGGCCGGAATAATTGAAAACAACATTTGCACCGGTAGTCGGATCCAGAAGGGAATTGGTGTCGGCTACATGATAGAGCTGATTATCATTAATTGCCGGAACAAAGTTGGTGGTGGTCAGTGTCGGTTGTGCTATAGCCGCGATAGCAGTTAAGGCCATAGCGGCAAGCAAGCTGTAAATTTTTTTCATGTGATAGCAGTTTAATTAGACTCTAAAAGTACTAAAAAAAATAATCTTCCTTCAGAAACTCCTCATAAGGTGTGAGGTTAGCCATAACCTGTAGTTGAAGGTATTTCGCATGAAATGCGCTCTCCGATTGTTGTTTATTCAACTCGGTGATTCTGAAACGATCGAAATTTTTCAATGCCAATCGCTCATTAGGCGTCAGGTCAAGCTCCCCGAATTCTTTATCCCTCAAATCATTAATGGATAAAAATTTCTTTAATCGGAAACTGTTTTGTCCAACACAATTATTGGTTGATTTATCTACCATATTTTGCAAAAGTAGGATTTACTTTTATGCATCAGGTTCAGTTTATCCGGATGGTATTAACAGGTGGATGTTAATCGTGTCAGCTATCTGATAATGTTTACATGGCCCACTTTTTCGTGCTCATCACCATTTACATCACGGCAATGTAGTTTCCAGACATAGGTCCCGGCCTGAACCAGTTTCCCTTTATAATCACCGTACCACGGTTCGTATTTATCGTGCGATTCAAAGATCAGTTCGCCCCATCGGTCGAAAATGTAGAAACCGTAATCAGTATCGGCAATACCAAATCCGTTCGGAGCAAACCCGTCGTTCAGTCCGTCAAAATCAGGGGTAAACGAGTTCGGAACAAAAATACCGTACTCACCTTCTATGATAGCCAAATACGACACGGTGTCTTTACATCCGTGATTGTCGGTTACGATTAATGTAACCGGGTATTTTCCGGTGTCTTCCGGGAAAGTGAAAAGCGGATTCTGATCATTGCTGAATCCCAGTCCGCCGAAGTTCCAATCCCAGGCAACGATGTTGAAGAACGACTGATCGAAGAATAGTACGGTCGGATCAAACACGGTTGTTGGATTGTTTTCAGTCGTGTAATGAGCAGTTGGGTTATCAAACACGGTGATGTATGCATTTTTGGTGAGGGTGCCCTGACAGCCGTTGGTATCGGTAATGGTCAGCGAGATGTCATAAGATCCCGGAGAGGTGTAAGTTACCGTTGTCGGGCTGGAAGAAGAACTTCCCACGGCCAGGTTCCAGGAAATAGCGGTAAATGCATTCGGATCGGTTAAGTTGGTGAAGGTAACCTCCAGCGGAGCACAACCTTGGAGGGTATCCGCCTCGAAAACGAGGTAATTTACCGGTCCGGGTTCAGTGATCTGGAAGGTAGAATCTTGAGAACAGCCATTGGCATCGGTCACGGTGACGGTCACCGAACCGGCATACAGACCGTTGGCAACAGGTGTATTACCTACACCGGGAGCAGTCCAGGAGTAGCTGTAATTAGGTGTTCCTCCCTGAGGGGCGATCACGATCTGTCCGTCGTTGAATCCGTAGCAGGAAGCATCGGTGATCACATTCGGGATGGAGATGGCCGTAGGCTCATTGATGTTGAATACACCGCCATTAGCAGTACATCCGTTAGCATCTTTCACGACCACAGTATACACACCGGTACTCAACCCGGTAAAAGTATTCGAAGGGGAGAAAGTTGCTCCGTTATTGATGCTGTAGGTGAGTCCCGGAGTACCCCCTGAGGCATTGATGGTGATGGTACCGTTGCTGTTGTTTCCGGTAGTCTGGAAGTTACAGCTCACATCGGTAGGTGTAACCGAGTTGATAACGAGCAAAGCCGGGTCGTTCAACACCACGTTGATGGTGCTGGTACAGTTATTGGCATCCATGATGGTGATGGTATAATTACCGGCACAGAGGTTATTGAATGTACCTGAAGCCTGGAAGGTGACACCATCGGAGCTGAATTGATAGTTCGGTGTACCACCGTTTCCGGCAACGACGATCTGTCCGTCGCAAGAACCGTTACAGAGCGGATCGGCAGAAGAAGTGAGTGTAACCTGAAGAACAGGAGGTTCGGTAATGGTGGTGTCATCCACAATGGTACAACCGATGGCATCGGTTATGGTTACGGTGTATAAACCAGGGCACAGGTTAGAGATATTGGGAGTAGTAGCACTATTGGACCAGCTGTAGGTATAAGGTGCTGTACCACCGGCAACAGTAACTCCGGCCTGACCGTCGCATGCAGCGTTACATGTTACGTCAGTAGCACTCATCGTTGTGCTTAATGCGGTGTTTACCGTAATGAAATTTGGCATTAACAACGTGTCGCTGATTGTACCGTTGGATACGATCAGTTGAACATCGTAAGAACCAGAAGTGTTGTAGCAGATGTTGGTTGGATTCTGAGCTGTTGAAGAAGCAGGGTTTCCTCCGGGGAAGGACCATGTCCAGCTAGTCGGATTGTTAATGCTTAAATCGAAGAAGTCAATACAATCGTTCAGGCACAATGTGCTGTCGGAAGAGCTGAAGCTGGCAATTGGCCCTCCACAGTTGTTAACCGTAATGGTGTAGCTGGATGGTGTCCCAACACAACCATTGGCAGTCGGAGTTACAGTAATCGTACCGGTACCATTTCCAGCGGTAAAAGCAGGTGTGTTTCCGTTTCCTGAAGCCGCCAAACCGATAGCGGTACTGGAATTGGTCCAGGTAAATGTACCTCCGGCAGGAGTACTGGTAAAGCTGGAGGCGGGTACCAGGTCACCAATACAGTAACTGGCGTTAGCAGGAACGGTTACGGTTGGAGTTGGGTTTACGGTAATGGTGTAGTTTATCGGGTTACCGATGCATCCGTTTACGGTAGGAGTTACCGTTACCGTAGAGGTTATCGGTGCAGAGGTTGCATTGGTAGCAGTAAAAGCAGGCGTATTTCCAGAACCGGAAGCAGCCAGACCGATAGCGGTATTGGAGTTGGTCCAGGTAAATGTACCTCCGGCAGGATTGCTTACAAAAGCAGAAGCAGCGATAGCATCACCGTTACAAGCAGTGATATTAGCCGGGGTGGTCATAGTTGGAGTTGGGTTTACGGTAATGGTGTACGTAATTGGAGTACCCGGACAACCGTTTACGGTAGGAGTTACGGTTATTGTTGAAGTAATAGGTGCGGATGTCGGATTGGTAGCTGTAAATGCAGGCGTATTTCCGTTTCCTGAAGCCGCCAAACCGATAGCAGTATTGGAATTCGTCCAGGCAAATGTACCTCCGGCCGGGTTACTCACATAGTTGGATGCAGGCACATTAGCACCCGCGCATATTGTATCATTCGGTGGCGTGGTCATGGTCGGAGCCGACGGTGTGGAACAGGTAAGTAAACTAGGGAAGATGTTAGCAACGTAATCAATTACGTTGTTGTCGTTTGGAGTTCCCAGAATTCCCACGGAACCGCATGTTCCTGCAGATGGGAAAACATTGAAATCTCCAATAGAAACTAAAGCTCCCTGACCGGAGATCATGTCACACGATCTAAATTTCACACCAACAGCGGTACCCGCTGTAATTGCTCCACCACAGGTGTTGGTTGCTACTAATAGCATATTTACAACAGGTGTTCCCTGAAAAGGACGGAGTGCGGCTCCATATGTAACCCAAGTCGGAGGGGTACAGCCTGAATTATCAGGAATAGTTTCATAATAACCACTCATTGTTGTGGTATGTGTAACGGAGCCACCAACAGTTACGGTAGCATCAATCAAAGCATCTACAAAAGCTGCCTGATTGTTGCAACAGCTTACTTCCGACTGGATGTAAACACCACCACCACCATTCATAAAGTTTACAATCGGATTAAGTATGGTAGCAGTAGTTATACCCATGTTTCCGAAAATCCAAACCTGATCGTATGTGGCATTGCTAATCGCAGCAGGGATAGAAGCCACCCTGTTTACCGTGCCCTGAGTGGCAACCAAACGGTTATAAATAATGCTGTTGTTATTTGACTGGTCGCTTGAGAACGCGTTGTTATAATCAATAATCAAAATGTTATTCTGTCCAAAAGAGAATAACATGAAACACAAATTCAATATAAAAAATAACCCTAACTTTTTCATCCACTAATGTTTAAGCCGCTAAAATAACCTATTTTTTCGGCATTTGGTGTGTCGAAAAGACGCAAAATAGGGTAAATCGTTGCCTTCAACCTAAAAAAAAAGCCCCTTTTTGTAAGAGGCTTTAAAAGATTTAGGATAAAAATTTTATTTAATGACGTTTACATGTCCCACTTCTTCGTGTTGTTCGCCATTAATGTCTTCAAATAGTAATTTCCATACATACACACCGTTTTGAACCAGTTTTCCTTTGTAAGTTCCGTCCCATGGTTCGGATAACGTATGGGATTCAAAAATAATCTCTCCCCAACGGTCAAAGATGTAAAAACCGTAATTGTAGCTGGAGAGACCAAAGCCTGTTGGGAAAAAACCTTCATTCATACCGTCAAAATCCGGAGTAAAGGCATTGGGGATGTAGATGGCAAATTCACCTTTTACAATGGCCGTGTTGGTAATGGTGTTGGCACATCCGTTGGCATCGATCACAGTCAGGGTTACCAGGTATTTTCCGGTATCTTCAGGGAAGGTGTACGATGGGTTCTGCATACCGCTGGTGTCCAGTCCGCCGAAGTTCCACCACCAGTTTACAATGTTGGTGTACGACTGGTCAAAGAAATTGATCGTCGGGTTGAACATGGTGGTCGGATTCGGATCCATGATGAAGTCCGCCACCGGATTGGCAAACACTTCCACGTAATTGTTTTTGGTGATGCTGTTCACGCAGCCGGTATTGGCATCTGCCACGGTCAGGGTTACATCGTAAGTCCCCGGGGTGTTGTAAGTATGCGACACGGTATCTCCTCCCGCACCCGAGCCGTCACCGAAGTTCCAGGTGGCATTGCTGGTCGGAGTAGGCGTAATGTTCCAGAAGGTGAACGGTTGCAGAGGTGTTTCACACACTCCCAGCGTATCCGCCAGGAAGTTCACCGCCGGCAGTGGATTCACCCAAATGGTTACCGTGTCACTCACATTAGGCGAACAGCCGTCAGAAAGTGTTACGATGTACGAGGTTGTAACCGCCGGAGAAACGTTGTGGCTGGCGCCATTACCCAATCCGTTGTTCCAGGAGTAGGAGTAAGGGCCACCGTTCCCCGATCCGGCTGTAGCCTGGGCAGAGATGTTCGCCAGCCCACCCGGACAAATGCTGTCGTCAGGACTGGCCGTCACAACCAAAGGAGGATGAACAGTCACGGTAATGTCATCGGTAGCGGTACAACCGTTGGCATCGGTAATGGTTACGATATAGGTTGTTTGTACGGCAGGCGAAACGTTGTGTGTTTGTCCGGCTCCCAGTCCGTTGTTCCACGAGTAGGAATAAGCAGGCGTACCACCGGCACCGGCAGCATTCAGAGTGGTGTTTCCTGCTGTGCAGATGGTTACATCATTACCGGCATTAACTGTCAGCAAAGGCGGTTCGGTAATGGTTACCGAAACAGTATCGGTACAACCGGTATTGGCATCGGTAATGGTACATACGTATGTTCCGGCCCCTAAATTGGTGGCAGTTTGCACGTTTTGAGCCGGAACGGTATTCCAGGTGAAGTTGTAAGTCGCATTCGGATCCGAGCCATTGGCAGTAGCCGAACCGTTGTTTCCGCCGTTACAGGAAACATGGGTCGATGCGGTGATGCTTCCGGTAAATGCGGGGTTGTTCCCCACGGTAATACTCACCGTAGTATCACAGTTCAGCGCATCGGCAATGGTTACGGTATAAGTTCCTGGAACGAGGTTGGAGAGGGTGTTGTTCGGAGTAGGACCTGCCCCCCAATTGTAGGTATAACCACCATTACCTCCCGAGATATTGAGCACGGAGACCGAGCCGCTGGGCTGACCACAGTTGGCGTTTACCGAATCCAGGGTGAAAGTAAAACCGGCAGGTTCGGTCAGGGTGAAGGTTGAATCCACAAAACAGCCGAAGGCATCGGTTACGGTAACCATGTAGGTTCCTGCACCGAGGTTAATGGCCGGGTTTGTTGTCTGATTATTGGCACTGGCATTCCACTGGTAGGTGTAAGGAGCAATACCTCCTTGTGGAGCGAGGATGATCTGACCGTCGTTGCCTCCGTTACAGGTTGGGTTGGTAGGCGTGTTCGGAATGCTTAAGATGTTGAATAGCACCGTTACGTTGTCGGTAGAGATGCAGCCGTTTCCGTTATCTTCGGTCCAGGTGAAGGTGTAGGGACCTGCAGCAGGAACCGTAACGGTAGCAGTAGGAGAGTTTGCCGGAGCAAAGTTGACACCCGCCGGTCCCGACCAGGATCCGGTACCGTAACTCGGAATGGCATTCAGGCCATAAGTGAGGGTACAGGAAGTATCATCCACACCGGCATTGGTAATAGGCAGGGCAACGAAAGGACCTCCGGAAACAGTAACCGGACAACCGTTGGTGTCCACAATGTCGAATGAGTACATATCACCATTTTGCAATCCGTTGATCACAATGGTACCGCCATGGGTACAGGTTGTGTTCACAAAGCTGGCACTGGCAGGGGATAAGTTGGAGGCGGTGTATAAAGAGCCGTCAAACTCGGGCAATCCGCCGGTTACGGTTACGGTAACCGAACTGTCCTGACAATCGGGAACCACTACCGTGGTGATCTCGGTCAGGTACTGCACGGCAAAAGGCTGTCCCATGTCGTAGCAGTTGGAAGTGGTGTTGGTGTAACTGTAGATATACGGATTATTCAAGGTATCGTAGAATGTGATTGGCACATAGTACAACGTGTTGCTGGTCCATGGTCCGGCATAAGGAGGAGCACCGGTCAGGTTGGTGCTGTTAAAGTTGTTACCGAAGCCAACCAGTCCGACAAAGCAAGGGTCGGTGGTAAAGGCTTGCTGGGGGAAGATGGTCGGCGGACAAGAATAGACCAGGTAACCAATTCCGGGGTTATAGCCGTTCGGAGCTCCGATCGGAGGGCTACTGGCCTGAGGAGGCGGATTGTAGTTTCCGTTGCTGGTGAGGGAGAACTGATCGCCGAAGCAGACCTTATTGGTGTTTGAACTGTTTCCGATAATACTAGGTGTAAATGTGCCTACGAAGGCTCCGCAGACACAAGATGGTGGAGCCGTTCCTGTAGCAACGATGGTACACATTGGGAAACCGGAGAAGTAAGCGGTAATGGTAAAGTTTTGACCGTTGGCCGGTATCCCGGAAATACTCCAGTTCTCCGGAGAAGTAAATGGGGCATTGATGGTTGTGTCAAATGTAGAGATACCATTATTTAGTGAAATAATTAAAGTTCCTGAAGGAGGTGGATTAGAGAATGAAATGGTTCCGTTAACCATAAAAGAGTCATTTACGCAAAATCCGGTATTCAGGGAAAACCCGGTTATCGGTGGTGGCGACATGAAGTTCGTTGTAATGGTACAGTTCGGATCAGCGCTGAAAGTTGCTGTAAAAGCACAGTTTGTGCCAGTTTGGGGTAAGCCTGTAAAGTTGAAAGGCAGTGGCGAGGCAAATGGGGCGTTAAATACCTGGGGAGCTCCGGAACATGGTGTAATGGTTAATGTTCCTGATGCAGGAGCATTATTAAAATAGAGTGTTCCCGACACATCATATCCCAGTGAAGGAGTACTGTAGCAGTTCGTCATCACAATGGGCATACTGTCTATGGCACAGACCACACCGCAGGGGCCGGGAGCATTATAAGCAGTCGTGAAAGTACAGGCGGTATCAAGTGAAAACACTGCCGTCACATCGCAGGGGACCCCATCTGCCGGTATCCCGGTTAAATTGTAATTGATGGGACTGGTGAAAGGAGCGTTGAAGATCTGATTATTACCATGGCAGTCCGTGACGGTTAGTGTACCTCCAAGGGGCGGACCGGTAAATGTGATTGAGCCACTAACGTCATAGGTGTTTGTCGCGGCATTACAAGGTGTTGCATTTACACTGAGTGCAGAGATGGTACAAGGATTTACGATCGCGCAGTTGGTGGTAGCAGCTCCACTGGAATTGGTAAAAGATACATTGGTTGGGTTGTTGGAGAAGTTGGTGATCAATAAAATGTATACATCGCCGGTGTTGGCTCCGGTAATGGTTACTATTTCCGGGATAGCTGATCCGGAGTAGCTACAATCGTATGGTGAACCTAATGAGCCACAATTACTCATCGCAGCAGCCAAATTTGGAAAAGGTCCCCATAACGCAAAATCAATATCCAGGTTACCCGAATTGTTGATGTCAATGGTCATGTTCCCCGGATTGTCAATTTCCATGAAGTACCAGGCGGGATTTGGTGTGGTTGATAAACACCCGTAGTTGTTCCCGGGAGCCGTAGTTTGTGCAGAGCCATTATTCACACCTGCCGGGAAGTTATAGGTTGATCCGGTACAAAAAGGGTCGGCAGTACCACAATCATTCCCTTGGGCATTAGACATAAGTTGAATTCCCAGCAATGAAATCACAAGGAAGAAATATCGTAAAAAGTACATGGTATGTTTAGTTAGCAACAAAATCCCCTAAAATTAATTAAATTTTAACAAATGGAATCGGGGTACAACTATTTTTTGCAGTTGTACCCCGATTTTATAATATAAAATTTAGTATCCCAACAGGCTCAAAATTTTATTTGAGCACATTGACGTGGCCGGTATAATTATGAACCGTTCCTTCCTGATCCATCACTTCGATAAGCCATACGTAAACTCCCGTTTGAACCATTTTGCCTTTGTAGGTTCCGTCCCAGGCATCTACCAGGTCATGACCTTCGAAAATCAGCTCACCCCATCGATCAAAGATGTAGAACTTGTAATCGTTTTCTATTGCTCCGACTAAACTACCCGGATTAAAGTAGTCGTTGGTACCATCACCGTTCGGAGTGAAGGTGTTTGGAATTGCAAAGAAGAAGTCAGGCTTCACATGTACGGTTTTCATGATCGTATCATAGCAACCCCATACGTTCGACACAATTAAGGTAACATCATAGAAACCGGTGTCTTGGTAGGTATGGCTCGGATTCTGATTCACATCAAACGTCAGGTCACCAAAGTCCCAGTTCCAGGTAGAAGCATCGAACGACTGATCAAAGAAATCAAAGCTTGGATCAAGCAGTGTCACTACCGGTGGGCTCGGATCTGTTGTGAAATCAGCTATCGGATTCGGATGAACTACAGCCCATGCCGGTTCTGAAATCTGAGACACACAACCTTCGGCAGTAGTCAGCGTTACGATAACATTGTATGTACCTGGCGACGAATAGGTGTAAGTTGTTACCGTATTCGTGGTGGTCTTGTCGATAATGCCATCACCATCGAAATCCCAACCGAAAGTAACTCCTCCGATCGTGGTCAATGCGAATGTTTGCGTGTACCCCAGACAAGTGTCTCCTACAGGTACCAATTGTCCTATGGCCGTATCGTTTACATTCACAGTAACGCCAACGGTATCCAGAGCAGAACAACCATCATCTACCCAAACGATATAATCCGTAGTGTCGGATGGGCTTACCACCAGTGGGTTTGTTGGATTTGCAACACCTGTCGGTGATGTGGTTCCTGTAATAGAATCGATCACCATCCAGTAGAAATTAAATGGATTGTTTGTATTCCCTCCGGAAATGTTGTACGGGGTTAGGGTGGCTATTTCTCCCTGACAGATCGTCCAGTCGTCAACCAGGAATTGAGGCTTGGCTCTCACAATGATGGTTTTATTGTAGTTCGCCTGACACCCGTTAATATCCTGAACAGATACCGAGTAATTTGTCGTCGTTGTCAAAGTGTCGAATTTAGGCCCCTGACCGGCTCCGGTCACACCTCCACTCCAGGAGAACAGGTAAGGTTGTGTTCCCTGATTTGCATTGGCAAACAGCTGAACGATCTCACCATAACAAACAGTATCCGGAGCATTAATTACGGCAGTAAGCACTCCGGGTTGAGTAATTACGGCAGTTCCGGAAGAGAAGCAACCGTTATTATCCGTAACAACCACTGTATAAATAGGTGGTGAAGCACTTAATCCGGTTGCTTGCTGCGTAGTTTGTGCAAAAGGATCATTCCACAAGTAAGTGAAAGGTCCGTTACCCGATGCATAAGCAGTAGCTGTACCGTTATTTTGACCGTTACAAAGGGCTGCCGTTGTCACAATCGAATCAATGATCGGACCAGGTAAATCATTTACCGTAACATTTCCGGAAACGGAACAACCATTGGCGTCAGTTACCGTTACAAAGTAGGTACTCGGCGCTAAACCGGTTGCCGTTGCAGTAGTTTGCAGGTTCGGATCATTCCATTGATAGGTGTAACCAGGCGTACTTTGAACAACAATGTTTACTGTTGCCGAACCATTCGATTGACCGCATGTCGACGGAACGGTTACGCTATCAATAACGAGCTGGTTCGGTTCGGTAATGACGTAATTGTCTGTTGCCGTACAGTTGTTGGCATCGGTAACGGTTACACTGTAGTTACCGGCAGTTAATCCGGCAGCCGTAGCGCCGGTACTAACACTTGGAGTCCAGGCATAAGAATAACCTAACGTTCCTCCGCTTACAATGATGTTAATGAACCCGTCATTACCACCGTTACACTTCACGTTGCTTAAGGAATCGAGAGTTATGGCAAGCAATGCCGGTTCAGTAATGATAACAGTATCTGAAGCTGTACATCCGTTCGTGTCGGTAACCGTTGCAATATAAGTTCCGGCGGCTAAACCGGTTGCTGTTTGCGTAGTTTGAGTAGGAACCGTGTTCCAGGAGTAGGTATACGGTGCTCCACCTCCACCACCAATTACATTGGCATCTCCATCAGACAGGCCATTACAGCTTACATTGGTCGAGTTGTTAATCACGGCATTTAAGCCACTATTTTCTATAATTGTGACCGAAGCTGAAGCCGTACAACCATTACTGTCCGTAACAGTAATGCTATAGGTTTGTCCGGCTAATCCGGTGGCATTTGGTGTTGTTTGAACCGGGTTGGTGTTCCAGGAATACGTGTATGGAGCAGTACCGCCGTTTACAACAGCCTGGGCCGTTCCATCATTCGCACCATTACAACTTACATCCGTATGGGTAGGAATAGTTACCGTCGGGCTTCCCAGGTCAGTTACGTTGGCAGTTGCCGAATCCACACAACCGTTGGCATCAGTCACAGTAACGATGTAATTTCCTGCCAGGATACCTCCTGCCGTAGCAGTACCTTGTCCCGGAGTTGTATTCCAGGAATAAGAGTAACCCGGTGTACCACCTCCAACGTTTACGGTAGCACTACCATTCGCGCTTCCGCAAGTTGAGGAAACCGTAGTTGTGTTTAATACCAGTTGTGTCGGTTGATTAATCACAACGTTCGTTACGGTTACCGTACATCCGTTGGAATCGGTTACAACACACGAGTATGTTCCTGCAGTTAAGTTAAACGCGGTGTCCGTTTGTTGTAATCCGGGATCATCCCATTGGAACGAGTACGGAGTTGTTCCGCCGTTTACGGTAACAACAGCCTGTCCGGTGCTTGCACCAAAACAATCCACGTCCGTAACAGTGAAATTGGCTACGAGTGGGTTTGGTTCGGTAATAATCACATTGATCTGATCGGTACAACCGTTGGCATCGGTCACAGTAACCGTATAAGAACCGGCTACCAGGTTGTTGGCACTTTGACTGGTTGATACTGAAGTACCATTCAAATCCCAGTTGTAGGTATACGGACCGGTACCGCCGACAACATTTACATCGGAGAACCCGTCGTTTCCTCCATTACAACTCACATTTCCGTGATTGTTTTCGGTCATCACCAATAAGTTAGGTTGCGTAATGGTGATGCTTCCGTTTGCAATACATCCCATGGCATCGGTAACGACTACATTAAATGTCGTGTCGCATAACCCGAATATGGAATCGGTTGTTTGCAGGTTCGGATCATCCCATTGGTACGTAAACGGAGCAATACCGTTTGTTAAATTGGCAATGGCATTACCGTCACATGCACCAAAACAACTTACATCGTTGCCGGTAACATTGACGCTAAACAGTAAAGGATTAATAAGTGTTACACTGATCGTATCGAAACAACCCTTGGAGTCCGTTACGGTGGCTGTGTATGTTCCGGATGGAATACCACTGATCGAGTCGTTGGTTTGCACCGGTGTCGTGTTCCATGAATAAGTATATCCAGGGGTTCCGCCAAATGCATTAACCCATGCAGAACCATCCGTATAATTGAAACAGGTTGGATCCACTCCTCCGGCAGTTAGCTGGAGTTGTGTAGGTTCGTTGATGGTAATTGCTGTGGATACCACACAACCATTAGAGTCCGTTGCGGTTACCGTGTAAGTACCTGCGGCTAAGTTTGATGCCGATGGAGTTGTTTGTACCGGTGTGGTGTTCCAGGAATAGGTATAAGGGAAGGTTCCTCCGGTTACCTGAATGGCCGCATAACCATCGCTTCCGCCGAAGCAGGAAACATGATAAACACTATCGACAACCAGTACAGGACCACTTAAGTTCGGTATAGTAACCGTATCGGTTACACTACATCCGAAAGAATCTGTTGCCGTTACGAAATAAGTGCCGGCAACAACATTGGTTAATGAATCGAAGGTGCTCAGTATGGTCGACCCGTCATCCCACTGGAATGTGTAAGGCGGTGTACCATTAGCAATTACAAAGGCAGTAGCCCCTCCATCCGGTTGATTACAGTTGGCCGGAGTAATGGTATTGCCGATCACCATCGCAGGTGGTTCGGTTACAGACATGCTGTCAACCAATACACATCCTTTCGCATCGGTTATTGTAACGGTGTATGTGCCTGTACATAAGTTCACGGCAGTTCCGGAAATTTGCGTATTCGGATCATTCCATACAAAAGAGTAAGGGAAAGTTCCTCCGGAAGTACCCGCAGAAATAGATGCGTTACAGCTATCCGGACAATAATTGTCGTTGGTTGCAAAGTTAACGGCTAATGGAGTCGGTTCGGAAATGGTCACATTGGCTGTCATCACACAACCTACGGCATCGGTCACAGTAACCGTATAAGAACCGGCACTCAATCCGGTAGCCGGATTTGTAGTCTGAACCGGTGTGGTATTCCACGAGTAAGTATAACCTGGAATGGCTCCACCAACAGAAACAGTTGCGGTACCATCGTTTCCTCCATTACAACTTACATCGGTAAATGCTGAAATGGTAGCAGTACCACCGGGCAGTGCATTGATGGTAACCGAACCATTGAATTTACACCCGTTCGCATCTTCTAATAAAATGCCGTATGTTCCGGGATATAATCCGTTCACCGTATCGGTGGTTCCGATGGTCGTACCGGCAGAATCCCAGGTGTAGGTGTATGGTGCGGTACCATTGGTAGGACTTATCCAAACAGAACCCTGATCAAGCCCACAGTAGGCATCAATGGCTCCGGTAATTGCGGCTAAAGCTGGTGGTTGGTTGATGTTAACGTTTGCCGTTGCCGTACATCCGTTGGCATCGGTAACCGTAACGGTGTAGCTACCAAAAGGAAGGCTGGTTGCAGTAGGCGTGGTTTGTACCGGTGTAGTATTCCAGGAATAGGTGTACCCGGGAGTTCCGCCGCTGGCCGAAGCATAGGCATCACCATTGATAAAACCGAAACAGGTTACATCATGACTCGAGTCAATGGCGGCAACCAATACGGGTGGTTCTGTAATCATTATCGTGTCCATGATAATACATCCTTCCTGGCTGGTTACCGTTACAATGTGTGTGCCGGCAGTTAATCCTGTCGGATCTTCTGATGTAGATCCGCTTGGTGACCAGCTGTAGGTGTATGGGCCGGTACCTCCGTTTACGGTGAGGTTTGCAGCACCATTATTTCCTCCAAAGCAGCTTACATTCGTTCCTACAATGGAAGACGTTAATACGGGGCCGTCCAGAATAGTTACGGAAGCCGTGTCCGGACATCCGTTGTTATCGGTTACAATAACTGAATAAGCTCCCGGAGCAAGGCCGGTTGCGGTAGGTGTAGTTTGCACCGGAGTCGTGTTCCAGGAGTAGGTGTAGCCCGGAGTTCCTCCGGCTCCTGTGGCTGTTGCATCACCATCATTTGCTCCGAAACAGGATGCGTCGTTGCTGGTTGGGATACTGGCGACTACAGGAGTTGGTTCGTTGATGGTAACCGTAGCTGTTCCGGTACAACCGAAGTTGTCGGTAATGGTTACGGTATAAGTTCCCGCACCCGCAGTTAATGTATCATTGGTAGAAACCGGAGTCGTGTTCCATGAATAGGTAAATGGAGCTGATCCTCCTGTCGGGAAGGCATAAGCAAGACCGTCATTTGCTCCGTTACACAAAGCATCGGCAATGAATGCGGCGTTGGCAGTAATGCCAGCGGTTGTCGTAACCGTAACACTGGCTGTTGCCGTACATCCGGTGGTTTGATCCGTTACAGTAACTGTGTAGGTTCCTGCAGGGATGTTGGAAGCTGTAGAGCCCGTTTGCACCGGTGTGGTGTTCCAGGAGTAAGTAAACGGACCAACACCTCCTGAAGTAATGGTTACCGAAGCACTTCCATCGGATTGGCCGCAGTTGGCTGCAACCATAGACGTACTCAATACGATTCCCGGAGGATCAATTAATGTGGCACTTACCGTAGTTGTACATCCGTTGGCGTCGGTGATGGTACAGGTGTATGTTCCTGCAGCCAGTCCGGTTGCAGTAGGCGAGGTTTGTACCGGAGTCGTGTTCCACGAATAAGTGTATCCGGGTGTTCCCCCGCTCGGAACAGCTGTTGCGGTACCGTCAGAGAATCCGTTACATGTAGGATCTACGTGGTTTTCGTTCGCTGTTAGTAGCGGTGGTTCAAAAACAGTTACAGTTGCCTGTCCGGTACAGGTGGTTGTCTGGTCGGTTACCGTAACGGTATAAGTTCCGGCAGGTAAGTTCGAAGCCGGGTTGGTTGTTTGCACCGGAGTCGTGTTCCACGAGTAAGAGAATGGTCCCGGTCCGGGAGTTATTGGTGTATTGACAGTTGCCGTTCCGGTTGAACCTCCGTTACAAAGAACACTGTCGGCAAATGCGGTTGGTAACGGCATCGGATATACGACTACAGTAGCAGTAGCAGTAGCAGAACAAGGACCATTGGTTACGGTTTGAGTCACCGTGTAGGTTCCTGCTGCAGCGTAGGAGTGGGTTGGGTTTTGTTGAGTTGAGGTTCCTCCGTCACCGAAGTTCCAGGAGTAAGTTACACCTGAGGTTCCGGTATTGGTAAAGGTAAAGCTGTTTCCTGTTAAACACTGATTGGTAGGTGGTGTAAATCCGGCAGTAACAACGATACCGGGATTCACGGTAACGGAAGCAGTTGCCGTACATCCGTTGGCATCAGTGATGGTTACCGTATATGTTCCCGGAGCTAATCCGGTCGCCGGATTGGTTGTCTGAACCGGTGTGGTGTTCCAGGAGTACGATAAAGGTGCAGTCATCAAAGGATCCGGTGTGGCAGTTGCCGTTCCGTTATTGTCTCCGGCGCAGGTTTCCGGCGTAGCGGCCATGGTTGGCGGGTTTGGAACAAATTGGGTAACACAAACTACGTTGGAATATAGAGTGGTCGGACCACCAACACCGCAGCCCGTGATTTGAGCACGGTAGCAGGTCGTGTTAGATATAGCAGGGGCATTGAACGGAGTTGTTGTGGCGCCCGGAATGTTGGTCCACGGACCACCTGAATTCGGAGCCGATTGCCATTGAACAGTACCCGAATGTCCGGCAAGTGTCAACACCGGGTTGGCCGTGGTACAAAATGTGGTAGGAGCAACCGCGGCCGTACCGTTAACGGGGGCCGGGACGACGTTCACCGTGACGCAGGCATTGTCCGTAAATCCACTACAAGCCTCCGTGACCGTGACACAATAGGTTGTCGTGACCGCGGGACAGACGCTGGCCTGGTTCTGGGTAGTTGGCCCGTTACTCCAGGAATAGGTGTCGGCCAATCCACAGCCATTCGTAATGGTAGAGGTTAAACTTACACAATCTCCCGCGCAAATGGTGGTTTGAGAAGCACTGGCTGTAACCTGTAAAGGAGGGGTGCTTCCCGGAACGGTAAAGGTTTGGGTAGCACACCAGGGTCCTACGGAACCGTTGTGATTTTCACGCATGCGGTACTGGTAGGTTAATCCGGGGCATAAACCGGCGAAAGGAATCGATACCCAGGAATAATCCTGAGCCGTACAGTTCGGCTTATTCATTTGAGCGGATTGGAAGAATGGGTAAGCGTTCAAGGGGCCAAAGAAACCCGGAGCAAAAGCTGACCCGTTAAAAGGTTCGTTCATGCAACGCACTTCCACATCGAGCCAGTATACGGCGCAACCGCAGGTAACCGGATCGGAGGCTGCCCTTACCTGAATACCACCGGCGTAGGGTTGTTGTTGATTGACATTGATCAAAGCAACCGGGTGGCATGCTTTCGTGTCTTGAATAAAAAATAAGCTAATAAAAGCTAGTGCTAAGAGAAGTTTAATGCTTTTGGTCATACCGCTATTCGTTAAGTGCCTTCGAATTTAATAAAAATAGCCTAAAACACGTGTTCAATTTTTAAATAAAAAACGTATAAATTTTAGGTTTTAAACCTAAATGACGGATGTTTTTAAAATACGTTGCCTTTGGATACGGTTATTTTTTTAATAATTATCCACAAGGATATTTTTTGTAAATTTATAGACAGTAAAAAGGGGGCGGATTATGCTAAAATTGAAATCCTGTTTATATCTAATTTTAGGCTTCTCTTGGCAGCTGTTTGCAAGTAATCCGAGGGGGTTTGTTCCCAATAATGGGCAAATACATTTTCAAAATGGGAATGCTGTTGATGAGGTTTTTTACATGTTCGAGGGAAAAGAGTATGATGTGTATTTTTCTTCCGATAGAATAAGTTATGTTTTTCATAAAACCGAAATACAAGAAGTAGATCAATCTGAAAAATTAAGTTTCAGATTGGATATGAAGTGGAGTCCGCAACATGAAAATCAAGTACCTCTTCCTGCTCAAGGTCATCCTTGCCGGACTACCTACTTCGATCATCAGGGTACACATCTGATTCATGAAGTATATGAGGAGTTGCTTTATGAGGATGTATATCCCGGCATTGATCTCCAGTTTATTCCTTCAAACGGTCATTTGAAATACAATTTTATTGTCAAAGCTTTCGCTGATCCCGCAAACATCCGGATCCGATTTGAAGGGGCAAGCGACATCCATCTCGATGATGAGAAAGTAACGATTGCAACTCCTCTCGGGATGCTGCTGGAATACGCTCCCGAAATCTACCTGCAAAACAACAAGAAACCGATTCAGGGAAAATACGTACTCTGGGATAAGGAACTTTCCTTCCGGATTCCGGATTATGATCGCCATCAAACTTTAATTATCGATCCCTGGTCCACTTTTATTGGAGGAACCGATGTGGAGGAGTGTTATAGTAACACCATGGACAATAACAGGAACACCTATGTTGCCGGCTATACCGGAAGTTCCGGTTTTCCCGTTACCGCCGGCGTTCTGCAGGCTACCAAGCAAGGGTTGTACGATGCCTTTCTAACCAAACTGGATTCAACCGGCAATGTGATCTGGTCTACCTTTTACGGCGGGACCGGCGACGAATACGCTTACCGGACCCTCACGGATAACAACGATAATGTTTATTTGACGGGATATACCAACGGAAACGATATCCAGGTGAGTTCCTCCGGGGTATTTCAAACGATCAGCCATGGAAGTTATGATGCATTCATCCTGAAACTCGATAGTTCCGGAAATTTCATCTGGGGAACTTACTACGGTGGTGGTGGTGGAGATTTTGTGCTGGCTGCAGATGTTGACGACGATGATAATGTGATTGTCGGAGGGTACACTTCCAGTCCCAATCTGCCAATGTTAAATGCATTTCAACCGGTCAAATCCGGAGCCTTGGATGCCTTTGTCGCTAAGTTCGATTCTACAGGCAATCTGCTATGGTCAACATTTTGCGGAGGAAACAATACCGAAGATGTACACGGGCTGCATGTAGACCGACAGAACAATGTCATCATTTCCGGAGAAACCTACTCTACCGATTTTCCGGTCAGCTCAGGCGCTTATCAACCCATCAGCGCCGGAAACCTCGATGTGTTTTTAGCGAAGTACGACAGCCTCGGGAACCGGATTTTTTCCACCTACTTCGGAGGGTTCAACAATGAAGATGCCAATGCATTGACTTCCGATGCTACAGGAAATATTTATATGGTAGGATATACCGAAAGCCTCGACTTTCCAATGATTGGAAGCCCGATCTACCAGTCGTCAAAAAATGGAGGGAAGGATGGCTTTGTCGTTCAGTTTTCGCCCTCAGGCACGCCGCTAAAAAGCACATTTGTGGGTGGGGGACTGGAAGACCGGTTCACGTGTGTAAAAATGAGTAGTACGGGAGCCCTTTACGTTGGAGGTTTTTCCAATAGCACGAATATACCCATGATCGGCTCTTCCTACCAATCTTTGTTGGGAGGTTCCACAGATGGGGTTTATTTTAAAATGGATGCTTCCCTTACTCCGAACTATTCAACATACCTCGGCGGAAGCTCAACGGATTACATGTACGCTCTTTCGGTGGGGTTGAATCAGGTGCTTACATTTTCAGGAGTTACTTTTAGTGCCAATTTTCCGGTCACATCCAACGTTTTACAAGATACACTCGGCGGACAATCGGATGCCTTCGTGTATCAAACAGATAGTGTGTTCGATGTAATTACCGCGATTCAGACACAAGGACGGGATTATTCCGGAGATCTGGAAATCTACCCGGCAGTATTTTACGATATGCTTACGGCCGAAGTTAGCTCAACTAACGGAACGGATCAGGTTAAACTCACCATTTACGACCCGTTGGCCCGCCCCGTTTTCAATAAGAAACTCATAGAAGGAGTGAATCTGATTGCCGTTGATCCGAGCTGGTCAGCCGGTAATTATATTGCCATTTTATATCGCAACGGCCACCCCGTAAAATTCAGAAAGCTCATCAAAAAGTGATGAGCTCCCTAAGATTATAAAGGTAATATAATGTTATTTCATGAGGGTGAAGTTCCCCTGGTCGGAGTGTTGATCACCATGGCCATCGATGTACACCACCTGCCAGAAGTAAACCCCTTCGGGCATCATGGCGCCGGTGTTATTCATCTTACCGTTCCATGGCTCATTCTTGTCGGAAGTTTTGTAGATCAATTTACCGGTAGCGTTTAAAATTTTCATTTCAAACGGAATGTTGCCACTCAATAATGCTCCAGGAATATACACCTGATTTTCAGGAATAGCGGAGTTCGGTCGGAACGAATTCGGAGCAAAAAGATCCAGATCGGTTCTGATGGTTACGGACTTCTGTACAAGGCTGGTACACCCGTGAGTATTTTCAGCAACCAGGGTAACTACGTAATTTCCTGATTTTTTATAAATGGTCTTGGTGTTGGCTGCGGTAGAGGTTTCATTGTTTCCGAAATTCCACTTGTACGCGGTTCCTTTTTCCGGATTTTTAATATCGAAAATGGTATAAGGATACATCAGCTTATTGTCATCGAACCGTTTAGACTCTTCCAGATAGGTAAAATACGTATCAGGCTGAGGTAAGATGTGAACAATACCATGGTGGATCTTAGTGTACTCTTTTCCGGTACGCTTATCGATCAGCGTCAGGGAAACGGTATAGTCCATGCTCTCTTCATAGATGTGAGTCGGATTTGTTTTTCGTGACGTTTTTCCGTCACCGAAATTCCACAGGTAAGATACCTGGGCATCCGGCTCTATAGCTTCGAAGGTTACCTCTTCACCCGGACAAACACTATTGTTGTATACGATGAAATCAACAGCGATTTTATCGGAAGTGCTTTCTGCCGGAGTGGAATGGGTGTTGTTGGCCTGAGCGGTTCCGGACTCTTGCTGTACAGGGTTGTTTTCTTTTTGAGTGTGCGTTTCGGTATTTTCGGTGATTACTTTTTCCGAATGGTTTTCAGTCACCTCCGATTCGTTGGCACTGTTGTCGTTCGGATAGTCGGTGGTGTGGTTTTCACTCAACTCATCAACGGTATATACGTTGTTGCTTTCCGTGTTGGTGGTCTTGTTGTCCGTTACCTGCTCGGTAGCTTCCGAACTGTTGTTGTCAGACAATTGTTGATCCTTGGCTTCGGGTGTTCCGAAGATCAGGTATCCGGCAACGGCCAATAAGCTCACACCTGCGGCAACACCGAGAGTGGTCTGCCTGATTTTAGCGGCTTTGATCTGATTCAGCCTTCCATCCATTTCGGCCCAATGAGCTTCATTGTAAGGAATCTCAAACTGATCCGCTTTCTCTTTGATTATTTTATCGAAACTATCCATTCTTTAACTGAGCTTCTTTTTCTAATAATATTCTTTGCAAGTTTCTTTTGGCTTTGGCCAGGTTAGATTTGGAGGTGCCTTCACTGATGTTGAGCATGTCCGCAATGTCTTTGTGCTGGTACCCTTCAATGACATTCAGGTTAAACACCGTTTGGTATGCGGGGCTGAGCGATTGTATGGCTTCGATGATGTCCCTTTCACCAAACTGGCTGTAAATGCTGTCTGCACTTTCAACCCGGCTGGTTTCTAAAATGTAGTCATCCTCATCATCCACCATGGCCATGTGTTTAGATTTTCTAAAATGGTCAATGGCGGTGTTCACCATGATCCTCCTGATCCATCCTTCTAAAGAACCTTGAAAGTTATACTTCTTTAAATTAGTATAAACTTTAACGAATCCGTCTTGCAAAATATCCCTTGCATCTTCAGCATTGTTGGTGTACCTGTAGCAAACCCCCATCATTTTGCTGTAAAAAATCTTATACAACTCATGTTGGGCCTTCCGATCACCTTTAACACATTGCTTTACAATGTCATCTAAATTATGCTGATCTTTAGGATCCATTATTTATCAATCAAAGACGTGGGTTTAAAATTTTGGTTGCCTCACATTATAAAAAATGCAAGTGAAAGGTAATTAATCTTTTAGAATACCCGAAAAGGAAAAAGAAGAATCCTGCTAAAATTTGTAGGAAAGACCTACGCCCAATACTTCTTTGAACTGCACCCTCGGCCCATAAGCATCCGTTATGCCGTCGTTGTTTTCATCAACGGCAATGTCTACGTCGTGGTCGTATATCAGGTTCGTGGTAACAGTTGCAGAAATGTATTTATTTACCTTCATGGCGATGAGTACTTCCCAGTTCACATCGATGTGTAAAGGTTCTTCAGAATAGTTCGAGAACAGGTCGATCCGGCTCTGAAAATTCACATTTTCCATGATGTCTTTCTTCACCTGAGCCCTGAGGTATCCCCCGTACTCAGCCCTGAGGTTGCTTCCTCTCTTTACAAGCGTTCCAAGGTTGTCATATTCCGCTGGATCCACGCCAAATGCCCCGGCATCGGCCAGGTTCTGATCATTTACAATGGTGGCTTTCATGGTTAACGGAGATATGAAAAGCGTTAATACGTCACTCGGTTTATAGTCCAAACCAATGGCTACCAACGCATAACCTGGTGCTAAGAAGTTAGAGATCACGGTCGAGTCATCCGGATAGTTGTAACCGGCGGTCATTTGCGATTTGAAATTGATTAAAGCCGCATAATACCAGTTTTTAATGGCCTTTCGCCCATATTTAGAGGTAAATTCGATTTTGTCATCCGATTTCCGGACACCTTCACCGTCTTGCTTGAGGATACCATAACCCAGATCCAGGGAATTGTCCCAGGCGTTATTGCCTTTCTTATAATTGGCAAACAAACTGAGTACGCCGTTAACCGACACGGAACTGTTACCACCGGCATTCCAGTTGGTTAAACTAACCTGTGTCAGGTTGACAGAAAAAACACCGCCGGTCTTCCAGCCTTCAACGGTATCTTTATTTTGCGCTTTTAAAACGTCTTTTGTTTTTACCAGTTCCTTCTCGTCATCCGTTGTTTGTGTAAATGCACTAAAAGCCGACAACGCAAGAAGAAGAGCTAAAGCTGATTTTCTCATGTATTGTGAAAATGATTATTTAAGTGAAAATTTGGTTTTACCGATATCCACACCATCTGCATAGACTTCTACATTATATTCTCCGACAGGGAATTCATCCGTTTTTTTCCAATCAATGGTAACGGACATTTCCTGATTTTGATAGTCAATTTGTTGCCTGGAAGAATACAGACCGCGAACTCCGTTGAAGTCGAACTTGTTGCTGTCGTCCGTTTTTTCGGACAGCACTTTGCCGTCGGGAGTGAGAATGCGGACATAAATCCATTTCTTGCCGGGTACAGTAATGGTGTTCTTTAACAACGTAAAGGTTGTTCGTATTTTTTCAACCTTTTTGGCACGATCCATTTCCTTTCCGGTGTTGTCGCTTTTTACCTTAACACCATATGATTTCAATCCGGATGTTTTAAGGTAGGATGCTACGGTAACCAGGTCGGTCAGGTCTTCATTTTTTTCGGTCAGGTCTTTGGTTTTTGTCTTTTCCGTGTTCAGCTCGGTTCTAACCACCTGGTTCTCCGCCCGGAGTTTGCTGTTGGCCTGATTCAAGGAGTCGATTTGAACAACGTACCCTTTCATGATAGTTCGCAATGTTTCGGTTTCTTTGCGCAGTTGGTGAATGGTCCAGTTCTTTCCTTTAGCCTCTTTTAACAATTGCTCAATCTTTGCTTTTTGCTCCTCCAGTTCAGCATTTAAGTCGGCATTATCGGTCTTCATTTCTTCATATTGAGCCAGCATGTCTTGCAGCTCCAGTTGCACCTGGTCGCGTTCGTTGCTAACTTCCACGTACTGAATTTCCTTACTGTCTATAAGTTTTTGTAATTCAAGGTTTTGCCAAATCAGATACCCGCAAAAAAGCAGTAAAAGAATAGTAACCACAAGTAAAAACTTATTGGTTTTACTTCCTTTTTTTTCCTTGATCTCCGGCGTGTTTTGTGTTTCCATTACGGGTTAATTGTTTCGGTAAAATTAATTGAAATTAAAATGTTTGTCGAACTGTTGCGTTGAAGTTTTGCATAAAACTTTGTGTATAAATATTCCTATGTTAAACGATTTTTTGAACCTGATATTTCCCCGGCTATGTTGTGCATGTAACAAGGTGCTGCTAAAACATGAGGATACGATATGCCTGGTATGTCAGTTAACCTTACCCAAAACGAATGATCACCTGGACCCCGAAAATCCCGTGTTGAAATCCTTCTGGGGGCGTGTTAAGGTGGAAATGGCCTCTTCCTGTTATCATTTTTCCAAGCAAAGCCGTGTTCAGCAGTTATTACACCAGCTAAAATACAAAGGTGTAAAAGAAGTCGGCCGGAAAGTGGGACTGTGGTACGGGCAGGAATTGCTTCAGGCGGAATGCTACCAAAACATCGATTATGTGATTCCGGTTCCCCTTCATAAAAACAAGATGAAACAAAGAGGCTTCAACCAAAGTGAATTTTTTGCACGGGGACTGGCTGAAAGCATGAACATTGAGCTTAATTGTACCGACTTCATTCGTGTGGAGGATTCAAAGACCCAAACTAAAAAATCGAGGTATGACCGATGGGAAAACGTTGCCGAAATTTTCGCATTGCAGGCAGATTCGGTCTTGAAAGGGAAAACGATATTGTTGGTCGATGATGTGGTTACAACGGGAGCTACCCTGGAGGCGGCCATTCTGGAGTTAAAAAAATACCGGTGTAAGGTGTTGGTGGCTACCATGGCCAGAGCATAAAGAAAAGACCCCGAATGAACTCGGGGTCTTCATTTGCACTAACTAAACAGGAAGGTATGTTTATGGAGGTAATTCTTATTTACAGGTCAAATGTAGTGGTGAAATCGCTTTCATAATGTTAAATCGCAGTTAACAAATGTTAAAAAGTGTTAAGTAATCCTTCGCCCTTACGGATTCGTGTAAATTTGTTAAAGCAATGAAAAAGCAGTATATCTATATCCTTATTGGGATCATTACCAGTGCCCTGATCGGCCTTGTGGTGATTCAATTGTATTGGATCGATAATGCGGTTACGCTCAAGGAAGAGGAGTTTAAGCGGGATGTCCGGTCGGCTTTGTTTTCGGTAACCAGCAAGCTGGAGCGTATTGAAGCGCTCGAACGAATCAAGTCGCACCAGAAAGGTCAGACCCTTTTCAATCAGCAAATGAGCCGACTCAATCTGGAAAGGGCAAATCAGGGAATTCACGATTCTACGGCAATCATTAATAAAGACGGTGTTACTTACAAAGTGACCGAAAAAAAATCGGAAGACGGATTAACTTACCAGAAATCCGTTCAATCTGTTTCTCCCGACGGGCAGTTCGGGTTTGAACTCAGTGTGCAAGGCGGAAGCAATTCGTCTGTAATAGCCGGGGGTAACGAGCAATCGGACCTGATGAACGAAATGCTTCAGAACCTGTTTGAAACAAATCGTTTCAGATCCATGGAAGAGCGGGTTAACCTGAAGGTCCTGGACTCCTTGTTGCGTGAAGAGCTCTTGAGCAGGGGGATAAAAGCGAAGTATCAGAAAGGAATATTCGATTACAATGGGACCGAAGTGTTGGTGGATTCGGCTGACAACATCAACAAGATCCGCCAGTCCGGATTCTATGCCCAGCTATTTCCGAGCGACATGATGAATGTCCCTCACTTTTTAAGCATCTATTTCCCTCATCAAAAAGGCTATCTGCTGAAAACCATGTGGATGATGCTGCTAACCTCGGTACTCCTGTTGGTGGTAATTGTATGGACGTTTACCTTTACCATCAAAACCATCTTCAAACAAAAGAAGTTATCGGAGGTAAAAAATGATTTTATCAGTAACATGACCCACGAATTGAAAACGCCCATCGCCACAATATCTCTCGCATGTGAAGCACTGAACGATAAGGATATGTCGCGCGACGACAAGATCAGGGGAAATTATGTGGGGATGATCAGTCAGGAAAATAAACGGTTAGGCATGCTCGTGGAGAGTGTGCTGAAAAGCGCCACCTGGGATAAGGGAGAAGTGAAGCTGAAGAAAGAAAACTTCGACCTGCATCAGGTCATCCGGAATGTGATTGATAACATTTCCATCCAGGTTCAAAGTAAATCGGGTGAGATCATTCAGGAATTGAACGCCTCCGAAACCATGATCCAGGCCGATCAGGTTCACATCACCAACCTGATCTACAACTTGCTTGATAATGCCAATAAATATACCCCGGATCAGCCTAAGATTAAAGTAAGTACGCAGAACTTCAGGCAGGGAATCATGCTCAGTATTTCGGATAACGGGATAGGCATCAAACGGGAGAACCTGAATAAGATCTTTGATAAGTTTTACCGGGTGCCTACGGGAAATGTACATAACGTAAAAGGATTTGGACTGGGGCTCAATTATGTGAAGGCCATCACGGAAAAGCACGGAGGAGAGATCAGCGTGAGTAGTGATTACGGAAAAGGAACTACATTTAAAATCTACATTCCATTTAGGAGTGAAAACATATAATTATGGCTAAAAACATTAAAATATTACTGGCCGAGGATGATGTAAACCTCGGAAATCTGCTTTCGGATTATTTAAAGGCAAAGGGCTTTCATGCCGTGTTGGCTGCTAATGGCGAAGAAGCATTTAATTTGTTTGCAAAGGGGAGCTACGACCTTTGCCTGCTGGATGTGATGATGCCTGTAAAAGACGGATTTACCGTAGCCAAGGAGATCCGGAAGATCAACGACTCTATTCCGATCATTTTCCTGACAGCCAAATCCATGAAAGAAGATACATTGCAGGGTTTTCAGGTAGGTGCCGACGACTACATCACCAAGCCGTTTAGCATGGAGGAACTGCTGGCCAGGATCAATGCCGTTTTAAGGCGGACCGTTGGTGAAGAGAAGCAGGAAGAACAAACCGAATTCAAACTGGGTAAATACACATTCGACTACACCAAACGACAACTAAGTCTCGGAGATGAACTGCAGAAACTGACATCCAAGGAGAATGATTTGCTGCGTTTGTTGTGCCTTAACCAGGGCAAGGTGCTGGAAAGAACCTATGCACTGAAAGCGATCTGGGAGGACGATAATTATTTCAACGCCAGAAGCATGGATGTGTACATTGCCAAACTTAGAAAGCACCTGAAAGACGATGAGGCCATTGAGATCATGAATGTACACGGACGAGGATTCCGATTTGTGATTCATAATTGATGTAAAATTTCTTCGTTTCATTTTTGCTGTGTAACTTTGGTTGAAATCATCCGAACTATGTTAAAAGAAAAAATCGAAGAAGCATTAAACACACAAATAAAAATCGAGGCGGAATCTTCACAAATTTATCTTGCCATGGCTTCCTGGGCTGAAACTCAGGGGTTGGGCGGAACAGCACAATTTCTATACAGGCATTCCGACGAAGAAAGAATGCACATGTTAAAGCTCGTTCAATATGTTAACGAGCGTGGAGGAAAGGCCTTAATCCCTAAACTTGAACAACCCGAAAAAGAGTACAGCAACCTGCATAATCTTTTTCAAACCCTGTTAAATCACGAAATCCATGTGTCGGCTGAGATCAACAACCTGGTTGAGATTTGTCTCAATGAAAAAGACTATACCACCCACAACTTTATGCAATGGTATGTGGCCGAACAGATTGAAGAAGAAGCTTTGGCTCGTACCATCATGGATAAGCTGAATATGATCGGACAGGACAAAGGCGGAATGTATCTGTTTGACCGGGATATTGAAAACATCTCTGTATCTTCAAGCATAACTCCTGCAAAATAGGTTATTAACACGTTGGGATTTTTGTTAATAACTATTGTCGCCTTTATGGCGGTAAGAAAAACCAACTTGTTATTTTTACCTCTTGTTGATTTTTTGACTGAAATTCATTCGGTTTGGAATAGTTTGTGCTTAAACCGAATCCAGTTATGAGATACTTGATTTACATATTCGTTGCTCTTTTTGTTGTTTGTGGAACAGCAAATGAGGGGTACGCACAGTTCTGGAAGAAAAAGAACGGTACGGCTTCTTCTACTTCCAAAGGTGGCTCGGGTGGTGGAAAACACCGGGATGCTTTTGCGGGTAAGTCAAAAAAAGGCCCGAATATTTATTCATCAAAACCTCCGAAAACCAAATCCCGAAGCAAATTATATGCGCATTCCATCTCCAAGAAGAAACTGAGTAAGAAGAGAAGACAGGCCGGTAATTTCAATTCGAAAAAAAGCCGGTACAAAATACCTAACCTGAAATCTAAAGGGGATGGAACATCAAGTCCAAACAGCTCTTCCGGAGGAAGGAAGAAAGGTAAGGGGCGCAAAAAAGAGTAGCTCCAATAGTTCTTTTGTGGGGTTTGTTACCGATTAAAATGAGATTTTTTGTATTTTGCGTCAAATTATTTTGGCTCAATAATTGTTAGTTGTCCGCATTAAGTGAAACGAATACTTGCCATACTACTATCTGTCATGATCCTGAGCTCGGGATTTAAGATGATTGGTGTGGATACCAACTCCAAAATGAAGGCAATCTTCATTCTCAATTTTACCAAGCTGATCGAATGGCCTGAGAAATACCGTGAAGGAAACTTTGTGGTAGGTGTGGTTGGCGAATCTCCTTTATACAACGAATTGGTGAAAATGTCTTCCACCAAAAAAGTAGCCAATCAATCACTTATGGTGAAGCAATTCAATTCACCTGATGATATTACCAAATGCCACATCCTTTACCTGAGTAAAGATGAAAGTGATGCGCTCAATGCCGTGATCACGAAAGTAAAATCCAACAGCACGTTAATTATTACAGAAAAGCAAGGCCTCGTTGATAAAGGAGCCGGAATCAACTTTATTGTGAAAGACAACAGGCAAAAATTCGAGTTGAATAAAGGAAATGTTGAGAAATATAAATTAAAAGTCAGTTCAAACCTGGAGGCTTTGGCCGAAACCGTAAAATAGAATGACGAAAAGGTTGTACATATTATTGTTCGTGTCGTTTCTGACAAGTGCCGTGTTCGGTCAGTTTGTTGGAAGGGATCACCTTTCCGTGTCGTTGTTCTACATGCAAAAAGAAGAGCTGGACAGTGCTCAAAAGTACATCGATCTGGCAGCCAATGAGGAGGAGTTTAAAGGATCGGCTAAAATGTGGTACTACAGGGGCTTTATCTACAAAGATATCTATAAGGTGAAAGAGAAAGACGATAAGCAGTCGCCGGCCCGCCTGGAAGCAATAGAAGCATTCAGAATCATGTTGCCCCTTGATGCCGAAAAATCTGAGTTTACCGAGAGTGCCGGAAAAATCCTGAAATATCTGGCCTCCACCATGTATAACGATGCCGTTCGCTCGCTTAATCCGGAACATTACAAACTGGCCATATCCAATTTCGATCAGTACAAATCAACCATGTTGATGGTTGAGCCGGGTATGGACGTGAAAACACAGGATGTGAAGTTCAAATTAGCGCTTGCTTCCATGCTGAACAGGCCCGCAGAAACCGAAGCAGGCATGGATTCGGCTCAGACCTATCAGGTGAAAAAGCTGTACCTGGAAATCCTGGAATTGGATCCTGACAATCCTGGAGCCAACTACAACCTTGCTACATTGTACTACAACGAAGCAGCCGACATCATCAACCACATGGATTACGATATGGATATCCAGAAGCTGAACGAAGTACAGGATTATTGCATCGAAATTTTCTTAAAAGGATTGCCTTATATGAAGAAAGCTTATGAGCTAAACTACAAGCGAAAAGAAACGTTAATAGGGCTTTCTAATATCTATTACGGATTAAATGACATCGAAAAATCCGAACAGTATAAAAAAGAATTAGAAGAATTAGAAAAAGAATAGTACTTTAGTGGGTTGAAAAGATGGCTTTCAGACTCACAATAGGTAAAAAAATCGGTACAGGGTTCGGTGTTCTGCTGTTCTTCATCGTTATTGTCTTCTATACAACCTATCAAACACTTAACGACAGCATCAAGATCAACGATGAAATCACATCGGTGAATAATCCTTCGGTTGCTTCGCTGGAAGAGTTAAAGCTGTTAACGGTACGGTCTAAAATGCTGGTTTTTAACTGGGTGTATTTCCAGTCTCATGCCGACCATCCCGACAAAGAGAAATTACGACGATTGATTGAGCGGGATTACCCTCACCTCGAGAAAACCATTAAGAAACTGGCGGTTAACTGGGAAAAAGAAGACCGGAAAAAAATCAAGGAAGTGTTTGATAACCTGCACGACCTGTTTGAACTTCACGAAGAAATTCAGCTTCTTTTACCTGACTGGGCCAGTTATGAGGATTCTCAAAATAAATTTCTGGCGAACTTTTTAATCGGAGATGACGGCGACATCTACCTCAAAACATCCGAAATCCTCTTTCAGTTGGATGACCTGATCGGAAATCAGAAATTCCAGACCGGTGAAGTTACGGCTCACATGCAGGAATCATTTAGCGATTTGCAACTGCTTTCCAAGTGGTTGGGAATTGCCCTGGTACTCTTCGGGATTGTAGTTGCCATCTACACAACCCGAACCATTGTCGGTCCGGTGCAAAAATTAAAAGAGGTACTGCTAACGCTCAGTAAAGGGGTGTTCCCTCAGCAAACCATCAAGGCCAAGAAGGATGAGATCGGGGAAATGACTCACGCGCTGAATCGTGTAATCTCCGGATTGAAGAGTACGAAAGATTTTGCCATTTCGGTGGGTGCGGGTAAGTTTGACACCCACTACGAGCCATTGAGCGGAGAAGATGATTTGGGGAAAACACTGATCAAGATGCGCGACGACCTGGCAGAAAATGAAAGGTTACTCGAACGGAAAGTGGAGGAGCGAACAGCTGAAGTGGTGAAGCAAAAAGAAGAAATCGAGAAGCAAAATGAACGGATTAGTGAGCTTTATGAAGAGGTGACCGATAGCATCAAGTATGCGAAAGGATTGCAGGAAGCCATATTGCCACCCGATGATTTTGTGAGTGAGAACATGCCAGAATCCTTCATCTTGTACAAGCCGAAAGATATCGTAAGCGGTGATTTTTATTGGGTAGAAACGAAGAACAATAAAACTTATTTTGCTGCTGTTGACTGTACCGGGCACGGTGTTCCGGGAGCTTTCATGAGTATTGTGGGCTATAATGCCCTGAACGAGGCCTTGCGCACCAACGATGATCCCGGAAGTATTCTTGATGCGTTGAATAAAGGGGTAAGTAAAACGCTGCACAACAACAGTTCCATGGGTAAAACCACCAAAGACGGTATGGATTTGGCATTGTGTTGCTATGATCACAAGAAGAAAGTGTTGCAATATGCCGGAGCCTATAATCCGTTATACCTGATCCGGGATGGCCAGGTGA
>JAGQZT010000136.1 GCA_020435335.1 Flavobacteriales bacterium
CTCAGGAAAAATAGAAGGAATTGATACCATCCGATATGAAAATCATTCACGCATAGGATCCCATTGTTCTTTTTACAAAAACGGAGAATTGAAATATAAAACCGTAATGCGTACTAAAAACAATCCTGTTCAAGTGAACGCGATAACGGAAGACCAGGTGAACAAAAAAATGTACGCCATAATGGAAGAGTACGACTACAACAAACAAGGAAAACTGACCAGTAAAAAGATTTGGGAAGACGAAAAACTGGTCTTTCACGAAGAGTATTAAATCCTGTAAGTAGATTTTTCACTATTCTCTAACTCTTGAAAGTAACATGTAAAAAATATATGTATATACATGTATTTTTAATACCTTTGCAACAGGAACTTTCAGCTTAACTCATGCACAGAAAAGACTTTGTAAAGACCCTGGCACTGGCTTCGCTTTCCGGAGCAGTCGTGAAAGTTCATGCCCTCGATCAATTAGCAACACTTATGGAACATACCGAAAAAATGCCGGCCCTGTTTTTGGGTCATGGCAACCCGATGAACGCCATCGAAGAGAATGAATTCGTTCAAGGCTTCCGGAAGGTGGGAAAAGCCATCACCAAACCCAAGGCCATCATCTGCATTTCCGCTCACTGGGAAACGAAAGGCACGCTGGTCACCGCCATGCCCGCGCCCAAAACCATCCACGATTTCGGCGGTTTTCCGCAGGCACTTTTCGACGTGCAATATCCGGCTCCCGGCGACCCGGAACTGGCTAAAAAAGTACAGCAGCAAATTCATTCCACAACGGTTGGTCTCGATCACGACTGGGGGTTGGATCATGGTGCCTGGACGGTAATCATGCACATGTATCCCAACGCCGATGTGCCGGTGATCCAGCTGAGCCTCGATTACACCAAGCCGCCCAAATACCATTTTGAACTCGCCAAAGAACTGGCAGCCCTGCGCGAAAAAGGCGTCCTGATCGTTGGCAGCGGCAACCTCATCCACAACCTCGGACTGGTCGCCTGGAACAAAATGAAAGAAGACAATTATGCCTACGACTGGGCCATTGAAGCCAACGAAAAAATCCATAAACATTTACTAGACGGGGACTTCCAGCAGCTCATCAATTACAAATCGCTTGGCAAAAGCCTCGAACTGGCAGCCCCCACCCCGGAACACTTCCTGCCGTTGCTCTACATCCTCGCACTCAAAGACAAAAACGATAAGTTAAGCATCTTCAACGATAAATACGTGGCCGGATCACTTTCCATGACCTCGGTGAAGATCGGGTGATCAAACAAAGCTTCTCCACATCTTCCTGCTGATAAGTTTCCGGCGCAATCTTTTATCCGTGGCCGATAAAATAGAACTTTATGCCCGACGTTTTATAGTAAATCTCTGTCTGTTCGAGTGGTTCCGCAAAGCGGAAGTGTATCGAGAACAGCTCTGATTGATAAAAATGTCCTTCTCGATACATCCGCCTCAGGCGGACACTCGAAGTGACACCACCGGAATATGAAAAAGGTTAAAGTCATAGGAATCATTCTGGGCATCCTCATGCTCCTGCTCGTTATTACCGGCGTGATCTTCTCCACCATCTACGAAGACAAGGTCAAAGCCTTCATCATCGAACAGATCAACAACAGCGTGAACACCAAGATCGACGCGAAAGAGGTCAACTTCTCCGTATTCCGGAAATTCCCCTACGCTTCGTTGGAATTCCGTGAGGTAACTGCCGAAGAAATGAGTCAAGCCGATCAGAAAGAAGAATTGTTCAATGCCCAGTCGGTTTACCTCCAGTTCAACATCATCGACATCCTTCGCGAGAATTACATCATCAAAAAAGTACAGGTGGAACACGGCATGGTCAACATCAAGATCGACAAGCACGGCAAGGATAACTACCATTTCTGGAAAACCTCCACCGACAGCTCAGACCTGGCCGTTGAACTGGAAGACCTCGTTTTTAAAGAAGTGAATTTCTATTTCCTGAACCAGTACAAGGATATGGACATGGATGTGAATGTGAAGCAATTAAGCCTGTCGGGTAACTTCTCGAGCGACGAATACACCCTCGATGCGCAGGCCCTGCTCTTCATCAACCAGATCAACGAAAAAGGCAAGAGCATCAGTCGCAACAAGTCCGTTTTGGTAAACACGTCGCTTGCCGTAAACAACACCACCGATGTATACAGCATCCAAACCGGCGAGCTGGCCTTCCAGGACCTCAATTTCAGCATTTCAGGAAGCATGAAAAACAAGGAGAACGGACTGGATCTCGACTTACAGACCAAAGGCAACGAGATGGAAATCGGCAAACTCTTCTCCCTTTTCCCACCCCACGTTCAGGAAAAATTAAACACCTACTCCACCGAAGGCATCATCACCTTCAACTCGAGCCTGCAAGGGGAACTTTCGGCCATGAAAACACCCAACTTCAATGCGGAATTCAGCATCACAGAAGGAATGGTTACCGAAGGGAAATCGGATCAGTCGTTCACCAACATCAAGCTAAAAGGATCATTCACCAACGGCAGCCAGCAAAACAACAGCAGTTCCAAACTCGTTTTAAACGAAGTGGATGCCGATTTCGGTCCGGGTCACCTTTCCGGGAATTACACCATTACCGATCTCAACAACCCTTACATCGAATTCACCACACTGGCTCAGCTTGATCTGGCCACTGCCAAAGCCTTCTTTAAGTGGGACAGCCTCGAAACCGCCACCGGCCAACTGGAACTGAATCTGAAATACAGCGGCTATGTGAAAGAACTGAGCGACATCAAAGCCAGTGAACTCCGGAAGCTGAATGCTTCGGGGACTGCCAAACTAACGCATGCCCAACTGAAGAAAACGGGCACGAAGAATGCCATAGAAAACATCAATGGTTCCTTCCGTTTCAACAACAACGATGTGAAGGTCGATACGCTGAAATTCACATCGAACGGCAATCAGTTCGAACTGGAAGGCAAGTTCAACAACCTGCTCGCCTACCTGTTTGTAGAAAACGAAGTGCTGGCCGTTCGAACCAGCTTCCATGCCAACCGCCTGGTGCTGGATGATTTTCTGAGTGACAGTGAAAGCAGCAGTAATTACTCCCTAAGTTTACCGAAAAATGTAGCACTCAACTTCCGGGCAAAAGTCGATACGTTTGAGTTCCGGCAATTCCATGCCGAAAACTTAAAAGCCGCCGTGGAACTGGAAGATCAGGTATTGATGGTTACCGACCTGTCTTTTCTGGCCATGCAGGGAGAAGTAAAGGGGAACTTAGCGATCGACGATTCGCACGACGATAAGATTCTGATCACCAGCCAGGGTGAGGTGAACAAAATCGACATCCATGAAATGTTCCGACAATTTGAGAATTTTGGACAAAAACACATCCTCGACGAAAACATCCGGGGAATTACCACCACGCAGATCGAATTTGCCTCGGTGTGGGACAAACAACTGAAAGTGGATGAGGATAAAATCTATGTACTGGCCGACATCCACATTGCGCAGGGAGAATTAATTGATTACCAGCCTATTCTGGCTTTGAGTAAGTTCATCGAAGTGGAAGAATTGGAGCACATCAAATTCGACCGGATGTCGACCCGGATCGAGATCAAGAACCGCGTCGTGCACATCCCGAAAACGGAAATAAACTCTTCGGCTATCGATGTGACCCTTTCGGGCACCCATACCTTCGACAATCAGATCGATTACCGTTTTAAATTGCTGCTGAACGATGTGCTCTGGGGTAAAGCCAAACGCAAGAAGAAAGAAATCACTGAGTTCGGTTACATTGCCGATGACGGATTGGGTAAAACAACGCTCTTCCTGAAAATGACCGGAACGGTTGACGATTACAACATCAGTTACGATACCAAAGGACTGAAGGAAAGCTGGGGCGAGAACCTGAAAAAAGAGAAGAACACCCTGAAGAAAATCCTGAACGAAGAATTCGGCTGGTTCAAGAAAGACACGACCATCAAAAAAGACGAAACACCGAAGGACGATGGACTGATGATCGAATGGGAAGAAGATGATAATCCGGCAGATACGGAAGAACCGAAGAAGGAGAAAAAGTCGACCGAAACGAAATCTAAAAATAAAGAGAAAAAGGGGCTGGGTAAATTCATCGATAAGGTAGCGAAGCCGGATGAGGAAGAATATGAGAATTTTGAAGATTTGTAACCATTTATTTAGTATATTCGATACTTACAAATGATTACCCGTCTATGAAAGAATTCTTCGCCGATATGACTACCATGCAGCAGACCTTTTGGATCATTGCCCTGATCGGTTCCGCTGTTTTTGCTGTAATTTTTCTGTTCACCTTCATCGGTGGCGGTGATGCCGATATGGAAGCCGATATGGAAGATGTTGGCGCGGAAGACAGTGGTGTGGGCTTTCAGTTCTTCACCCTCAAGAACCTGGTTGCTTTCTTTACCATTTTCGGTTGGACCGGAGTCGTTTGTCAGGACAATGGACTTACTAACGGGGTTAGTATTTTAATCGCTACCATTGCCGGCCTGATTATGATGATCTTAACTTCCTTGCTCTTCTTCTACATGAATAAACTGGCTCATTCAGGCACTTTAAATGTGAAGAATGCCATCGGTGTGGACTGTGAAGTGTACCTGCCGATCGGCGCTAAACGCTCGTCGATGGGCAAAGTGCAGATCCGTGTGCAGGGAAGCTTACGTGAGCTGAAAGCCATGACCGACGATGAAGAGGACATTAAAACCACTTCGATTGTCAGAGTAACTGACATCGTTAGTTCTGAAATATTACTGGTAACTAAATTATAATTATAAAATGATCTTAAACCACATGTTGTTGGCAATTCTGGGCATGAGCAGTGCCTATTTAGTAATTGCAGTTGTATTTGTCTTTTTCATCTTTATCTTCTCCATGTTCAGGAGGTACAAAAGATGTCCGTCCGATAAAGTATTGGTTGTTTATGGAAAGACCCGGGGAGATGCGTCTTCCAAGTGTGTGCATGGTGGAGCTTCGTTCATCTGGCCGATCATTCAGGATTATGCTTTCCTGGATCTGACTCCGATCTCGATCGAGGTGAACCTGACCAACGCCCTTTCCAAACAGAACATCCGGGTAAACGTACCCTCACGATTCACCATCGGGATCTCTACCGAACCCACCATCATGCAAAATGCTGCAGAGCGTTTGCTGGGGCTCTCCCTGGAAGCTGTCAAAGAATTGGCACAGGAGATCATTTTCGGTCAGTTACGTCTGGTTGTGGCTTCCATGGAAATTGAGGAGATCAACACCGACCGCGATAAGTTCTTATCGCACATTACCCACAGTGTGGAAGCGGAGCTGAACAAAGTAGGATTGAAACTGATCAACGTAAACATCACCGATATTCACGACGAGTCCGGTTATATCGAAGCATTAGGTAAAGAAGCTGCTGCCAAAGCGATCAACGACGCGAAGATTTCCGTAGCCCAAAAGAACAGAGACGGTGCCATCGGTGAGGCTGAAGCAGTTCAGGATCAACGTACACGTGTTGCTGCTGCCGACGCAAAAGCTGTTGACGGTGAGAATACGGCTAAAGTTCAGGTGGCCAATTCGAACGCCGACAGAAGAGCTCGTGAATCGGAGGCAGAGAGAATCGCCATCGCTTCGGAGAAAGTTCAGGCTGCGAAAGCGTTAGAAGAAGCCTATGCTGCTGAAAAAATAGCTGAAGAAGCCAGAGCCAAGAAAAAAGAAGCCGAGCAAATGGCCGACATCATCGTTCCTGCACAAATCGACAAGCAAAAGATCGAGATCGATGCCGAAGCGGAAGCGGAACAGATCCGGCGAATCGCCAAAGGGGAAGCCGATGCGATCTTCATGCGTAAGGAAGCCGAAGCGAAAGGGATGTTCGAGATCCTGACCAAACAGGCCGAAGGTCTCGACAAAATCGTTAAAGCTGCCGGCAACGATTCAAAAGATGCCGTATTGTTACTCATCGCCGACAAGCTGCCTGAACTGGTTAAACTGCAGACTGAAGCAATCAAGAACATCAAGATCGATAAAGTTACCGTTTGGGAAGGTGGTGGTTCCAAAGATGGAAAAACCTCAACATCTAACTTTATTTCAGGCATGTATAAAGCCGTTCCGCCGTTACAGGAAATGTTTAACATGGCCGGGATGCAGTTACCAAGCTACCTGAAAGGGGAAGACATTGAAGAAGCAAAGGAAGTGAAGGCAAAAGGAAATCCTGCAAAGCCAAAAGGCCCGAAAGGAAATGATAACCCGGAAACGCCTGCTAATGGGTAAAACGATTCAATACAGTAACGAAGAGATCACCATTCATTGGCAACCTGAAAAATGTATTCATGCCGGGAAATGTGTTAAAACACTCCCACGTGTTTACCGTCCGAAAGAAAAGCCCTGGCTGATTATTGAAAACGCAACAACGGAAGAGCTGAAAGCACAGATCAAAACCTGCCCGTCCGGAGCCCTGAGTTACTCGGATAACAACTAACTTACTGCTTAATGAGTTTTACGGTTTGACGACCAACCTGAAACAGGTAAACCCCGGAAGCCAGCTCATGCAAATCAATTTGCTGTTGTAGCCCGGACATCGATTGAATCAACACCATTTTTCCGGCAAGATCACGGATAATCAATGGTTCCCTGATCGGTTCACCCGATTCAATCATCAGGTAATCCCCGGCTGGATTCGGATATACTTTTAAACTCGTTTGTATCTGTTCAGCCATTCCGGTTGGTGTAAAATCCACATCCACCATTTCCACCGCAATGGTTGAAATGTTATGCGCCGTATCAATGGCAATGGAACGGATCATCCCACTGGTAGCCGGATTGTTCTCATACCGGATATCATTGGTTGGTGCCGAACCCACCGTGATCGACGCACTGGATGACCGGTCTTTGTACACGCGCAATTCATCCACGTCATACACACAATTACCGCTGCGGAAGGAGATCGCATTTCCGGTGGTTAGCGGACTGGCATCCGTCCAGGAATCGATGTAAGCATCATCTACATAAACATCGGTCGTGCCGGTCGTTTTGTCGTACACGATCTTACAATCATATTGTTGTCCGGCGTTAAAGGCATATACTACATCCTTTTCCAGCGTAAACGTGTTGTTTGTCACTTTGTAAAACTGTAGTTTCCCATCATCCTGACGGAACCATACAAAGTAAGAATTCCCACGGTTGGTCTGGCTGGCATCATCACACATGTAATGGAACCCTGCCCGTTTATTGGCTCCGCTACCGCTGATCGTCGCCTGATAATGATACAAAAACTTGTCGTTGTTATTCTGATCCAATACTGCATACAGGTTGGTATTGCCGTTATTTTCGTCGCTTTGACGCAATTTATTGGCCGTAATACTCCAAATTCCGGAAGAATCGATCCAGTCGGTGTGAATAGCGGCATCGAAATCATCATTAAAGAACCCGTTATCGTCATTCGACCGCCATTCAACCGTATTGTAATCGGCTACCTGATAAAACGTATGGCGCACGCCGCTTCCGCCCACATTATCCACATCGGTGAAGTTGCTGGTAAAATCAGTCGTGGCAAACGGACTCGGTGAAGCCGAAATAGTCGTGACAGGCGGAATAACATCCTGCACGCAGGAATAAGCCACCTTCCATCCTTCGCCTCTCGTAGCCCCGTCGGAATAAAACTCCAGCGTAAGAGCCCCTCCTGACGAATTGATCTGTGGCGGTAAGGTGGTGCCTGAATAGCCTCCGATCAACGGATCGTTTGTAGTTGATCCGTCGTAAATCCATAACGAATCGAAACCGGCTTCCACGTCGAATTCCAGAAAGTTGAGACTGATGCTGCTGGCTCCTGTCGGGGCAATGGTATAGCTGTATAGCTCATCGTTTCGATACATCCCAAATGGCCCTCCGGTATCGTAAAGTGTGTCGCTGCAATTGATCACAGCACAATCGGTCAACTTGTTTTCGATCAGGTTCCACAACTCCGTGTAGCCGTCGTCGTACCCCAAAGCCCAGATACCGATCCCACCGATATCGAGTAGCCGTACCCAGTCGTACCGTTCGGCCAGGCTCTGTTCATCGCAAACAAAGGCTTCCCGCCAGTTCCCACCGGTTTGGTAAGTGTAATAAGGTGTTTCCGATTCGTAGTCGTATTGACGGTTGCTGTAATTTCCGGACGTGTTCGTTTTCACGAAAGTATAAGTTCTGGCCGAAGAGAAATTTCCTGTGGTATTGGACGGAATGGCATTGGAAACCGTTTCCCATTCGTATCCGTAATACGGCAACCCGATCAATAATTTCTGTTTCGGCACACCCGCATCGAGGTGGTAATTGATCGAACGGATCAGGTTATACGCACTCCAGATGTTTCCGCTGTATAATGGATCGGTCGGGCCTGCAACCGTGCTCCCGCTGTAGTAGTATCCATATCCCATGATGATGAACTGATCCACAACAGCACTCAAAGCCGGAAAATCAAATACGTTGTTCCAATCTACGGAATAGGTAGCCATGGTCACCGTAGCTCCGGGAATGGCGGACTTTACCTGGCTGGAAAGTGTTGTCATAAAAGTAGTAAGGTCATTTCTGTTAGAACCCGAAACACCTTCAAAATCGATGTTCACACCCGTTGCATTCCGGTAGTTCAGCAACACAATGATGCTGTCGATAAAGGTTTGCTGAGCCGTAGAGTTGGTTAAAAAGGTGGCGTTATTGGCTGACCCGAAATTGGTCACACAAAGTTCCACCTTACATCCTGCAGCTTGCGCCATGGAAACGGACGGCGTGGTTTTCCAACTGTGAATGGTATTGTAATTTCCGGTAGACGGATTCAGCTCGTAGGAGAAATAGGAAAAGGTGGAAAGCAGGTTAAAGTTGTAATTGTTGTATGCTGTCCCAACCCAGTAAGGATGCCAACCATAAACAGCATATTGCAAGTTGCAATTGGCTTTTTGGTGCATCACCTTGTGTGTGCCTGTA
>JAGQZT010000137.1 GCA_020435335.1 Flavobacteriales bacterium
CATAACATCAATAATAATCCTGCTACTAAAACTGTTGCTCTTTTCATGGTATATGATTTTAAGTTACAGTGTAAAATTAGGGCAACAACAGGAGGGTTTGTCTTAAAGGGGTGTTAAAGTAAGTTAAGGAAAAGTTAAAATAACGCACCCTGTGAACTTTCCAGATCCAGTAAGGCTTTTTTTCGCCAAAGCTCCCCTCCGAAACCAACGAGACTTCCGTCGCTTCCGATCACTCTGTGACAGGGGATGATGATGGCGATCCGGTTTTGACCGTTGGCTGTGGCAACGGCCCGGATTGCTTTCAGGTTTCCCAGGGCAATCGCCTGCTCCTTATAGCTTCGGGTGCGGCCATAGGGTATCTGAAGCAGTTCATTCCATACATTCAGCTGAAAATCAGTGCCTACCAGATCGAAAGGAAGGTTAAACCGTTGTAGATCTTTTCTGAAATAAGCGTGCAACTGGTTTTCGGCTTCATCGAGTAGTCCGCATTTTTGATCGCTTTGAACCACTTCCCAGTATTTGTTGAATTGGTTAAAATGTTGCTCAATCCGCTCCGGAACACCGAACTCGAGTAGGCAGAGCCCTTTGTCGGTAGCACCGATGTGAATCTCACCCAGCGGGGAGGAAAAGGAGGAGGTGTAGATTTTCTTTAGCATACAACGAAACTACTAAATTGTTAATTAACGGTTGATTAAATTCTGTTTGGACTATTTTTTAGGGGCATCTCCTTTTTTACTTTTGCCTCGGAAATAAACTATTCATTATGCAATCGAACGCCATCAAAGAGACAAACTTCAGTTTTCCCGGTCAAACGTCCTATTATAAAGGAAAAGTAAGGGATGTATATACCATTGACAATAGCTTGTTGGTGATGGTGGTGTCGGACCGGATTTCAGCATTCGACGTAGTTTTACCGAGAGCAATTCCGTACAAGGGTCAGGTGCTTAATCAGATTGCGGCAAAATTCCTCAAGGCAACGGAAGATATCGTTCCGAATTGGGTGCTGGATGTGCCTGATCCGAGTGTGACCATTGGGAAGATGTGTGTACCCTTTAAGGTTGAAATGGTGATCAGGGGTTATTTGTCAGGTCATGCCTGGCGGGAGTACCGCGATGGGAAACGTATCATTTGCGGGGTTCAGATGCCGGATGGAATGAAAGAAAACGATAAATTTCCAGAACCGATCATTACGCCGACAACCAAAGCCTCTGTAGGGCACGATGAAGATATTAGCCGGGAAGCCATCCTGGCTCAGGGAATCGTTGCCGAAGCAGATTACCTGAAACTGGAGGAATATACACGCAAACTTTACCGTAGGGGAACGGAAATGGCGGCCGACAAAGGGCTGATCCTTGTGGATACGAAATATGAGTTCGGTAAGCTGGGCGATGAAATCTGCCTGATTGATGAAATTCATACCCCGGATTCGTCCAGGTATTTCTACCTGGAAGGCTATCAGGAACGTCAGGAAAAAGGAGAGAAACAAAAGCAACTCTCCAAGGAATTTGTTCGCGAATGGTTAATCGCCAACGGTTTTCAGGGTAAAGATGGGCAGCAGGTACCGGTTATGACGGATGATTTTATTCTGCAGGTTTCCGAACGTTATATTGAACTGTATGAACACATTACCGGAGAACGGTTTGTGAAATCGGATGTAACAGATGTGCTGAGCCGTGTAGAATCGAATATCAATGAAGCGATCACGAAATTAGTATAGATCATGAAGGAGAGCTTATACTCTCCTTTAATTTTCTATTTATAAATGTATATACATTAAATACTTTTGTATATATTTGCAAGAAAAATAAGGTATGAAACTGGAAGAGGAGATCAAGCAGAAGAAATTCAGGGATGAGTATCAAAAATTGATGTTAAACATTGTGTTTACGGGTAATTGGTTTAACAGTCAATTGATCAAAACATTTAAGCCCTATGGGCTAAGTCCGCAGCAATACAATGTGTTGCGTATTTTAAACGGTCAGCATCCGGGAGCCATTACAGTAAATCAGATCGCCGAACGGATGCTGGATAAGAATTCCAATGCCAGCAGACTCATCGATAAGCTGGTACTTAAAGAACTGGTGGATCGCCGGACCTGTGAAAAGGACCGGAGACAAATGGATGTAATCATCACCCCAAAAGGGATCACCATGTTGGATACCATTGCAAAAGACATTAATCAGCTCGAAAAAGACGTGGCGGATAATATTTCTAAAGATCAGGCTAAGCTGGTTAACCAGATCCTGGATGAATTGAGAGGCTAAAAAATTTAGTCAAAATCATGTAGATACAATTAATGTAAAAACAATATTATGGCAATCGAACACACCCCAAAAGAGAAACAAGCCAGTGGCGCATTTGCAGGAGGGCTGATCCTCGAAAACAAGCCCATTGGATTTCCGCAGGATGGCGGACAACAAAAGCCGTATTCCAACTTATTCTACTGGGCCAATGCCTGGTCTGACCGGGGAGGACTGATCCCGGAACATCCGCACAAGGTGTTTGAGATTCTGTCTTTCGTATTGGAAGGTGAAATCCAACATTACGACAGTAAGTTCAATCGATGGTTGTCTTTGTATCAGGGAGATGCACAAATCATCCGGGCTGGGAATGGCATTACGCACGCCGAACGATTGATGGAGAACAGCCGCATGTTTCAGATCTGGTTCGATCCCGATATCCGGGAAACCATTCAGCATGAAGCCAGCTATCATGATTATAGTGCGGATGCCGTTCATGAATTCGATGAAGACGGCATTCGGTATAAGAACTATGCCGGACAGGGTGGGCCGGTTGTTATGAGAAGCGAGGGAGTGGTCATTAATGAGGTACATGTTCCGATTGGCAACCGCACCCTTGATCGCGATCCTGCCCGGATTTATTCTTATTATGTGCTGCAGGGTGTTGGAAAAATCGGCGGGATACAGGCTCGTGAACACGATTTTTTCCGGGTAGAAGATGAAAGGGAGTTGGTTATTGAGAATGCAGGACCACTTCGGTTATTTGAGATCGTAACACCAAAAAAACTCAGTTATCAAACGTATAATGAAATTGTAAAATATTGACATGGAAGTGATCGATTTAATCAGCAAGCGGTTTAGTCCGAGAGAATTCTCGGCTAAATCCATAACAGAAGAACAATTACTTGTTTTATTAGAAGCAGCCGGAAAAGCGCCTTCGGCCTATCATGAGCAGCCCTGGCGGTTTATTTATGCTTTAAAGGATGATTCGGAAGACTTTCAGCGTTTACTGTCCTGCTTGTTGCCCGGAAATCAGGAATGGGCCCGGCATGCGGCTGCATTGATCATAACTGTGGTTAAACAGCATCACGACCGGAACAATAAGGTGAATGTGACGGCTAAGCATGATCTCGGTCTTGCCGTTGGGAACATCAGTGTGCAGGCGATGTCTATGGATATTTACATGCACCAGATGGGAGGGATCGACCTGGATTCAATTCCCGAACGATTGCATCTCCCGGAAGGGTATGAGCCGGTAACGGCAATAGCCTTAGGGTATTTTGAGGGAGATATGCCTGAAAAAACACGTTTATCTTTGAACGATTACGCCATGAAGGGGGGCTGGAAGCATTAAAACACAAGAAAATAGAACCATAATCAGTGAAATCATGAAATTACCAAACAGAGCGGGAGACAGTCCTGCAGCTATCGAAATGGAAGCCGGAAAAGTTTATGCCTGGTGCAGTTGCGGCTTATCGGAAAATCAACCTTTTTGTGACGGAAAGCATAGCGGGTCTGACTTCAGGCCAATGATCCATAAGGCGGAAGCCTCTGAAACCAAATACCTGTGTACCTGCAAGCAAACCGGCAACGGTCCTTTTTGCGACGGATCGCATGCTAAATAGCCAGGCTCTCAAGTACTTCTTCCTTGCTGAACGTGTGGTCGAAGAATGATAGTAGTTTGTCGAGTACGCCATCAACCATCGTATCCGGACAAGAGGCGCCACTGGTAAGAATGATCCGGATAGGTTTTTTGTTGGGTAAATAACCTTCGGTTTGGAGTCTCACGTTGTTGTGAAAATCAAAGTGATTGATCAACTCCTTGTTTTCGATTTCCTGAGCGGAATTGATGAAGTAGGTCGGTAGTTTTTCCTCGCATAATTCCACAATGTGCGACGTGTTGGAGCTGTTGTACCCTCCGATCACGATGGCCAGGTCGGCCTGTTCTTCCAGGAGTCCTAAGGTAGCTTGCTGGTTGTCGTTGGTCGCATAGCAAAGCGTATCCCTTGTATCGGCAAAATGCTCTTTATAATCAGCCTCACCGTATTTCGTGATCATCGTTTCTTTCAGGTAGTTGGCTATTTCCTGAGTTTCAGTAGCTAACATGGTGGTTTGGTTCACCACGCCGATCTTTTGCAGGTCCTTTTCCACGTTAAACCCAACAGAATAACGGCCGTTGAAAATGCGTTCAAAGTCGGCCTGGTTCTTTTTGCCAAGAATTAATTCCTCGATCACCTGGGCTTCGGTAATGTCCTTGATCACGATAGACGGGGCATTCTGGTCGCTGTGAGAGAAGG
>JAGQZT010000138.1 GCA_020435335.1 Flavobacteriales bacterium
CTTCGCATCTGGTAAAAATGGATATTCTGTTGAATGGCGACCAGGTAGATGCGCTATCTGCTTTGGTACACCGCGATAATGCTTACGACCTGGGTAAAAAGATCTGTAAGAAGCTGAAAGACCTGATTCCGAGACAGCAGTTTGCCATTGCCATTCAGGCGGCGGTAGGAGCCAAGATCATCTCCAGAGAATCGATCTCGGCACTTCGTAAAGATGTGACGGCCAAATGTTACGGAGGAGATATTACCCGTAAACGAAAGCTGCTGGAGAAGCAGAAAGAAGGTAAAAAGAAGATGAAACAGATCGGTTCTGTGGAAATCCCGCCGAAAGCCTTCCTGGCTGTTCTGAAGCTGAATGAGTAGGCTATACCAACGTAAGTAAATAACCCAATCCTGCCCCACATAATATGGTCCACATCGGGTTTAACTTTTTTAGCCCGAATGTTATAAAGACACTTAATGAGGCTATTAAAATGGATTTCCAATCCAGTAAAACTTCTTTACCCATAAAAAACAACACGCCTGTCATAACTGCAATGGCAGCAACATTCACCCCGTCGAGAAATGCTCTGAAAAAAGCCGATTTCTGCATCTTAGGTATCAAAGGGTTCAGTACGAGTACAAATATAAATGAGGGTAAGAAAATACCCGTTGTTGATGCAACAGCGCCCCAAAAACCATTTAGTTGATATCCAATAAACGTAGCCGTTGATAGCACGGGACCGGGTGTAAACTGTCCGACAGCAATTGCATCCAATAATTCTTGGCGGGACAACCACCCTTTTTCAACCAGTTCGGCATCGAGATAAGCAAATAAAACATACCCGCTACCGTACAAAATAGCTCCCACTTTTAAAAAAGTTAGAAAAACTTTCCATGTTGTTATTTTGGAAACAATCAAATAACCGGGGTGAAAAACGCTTAAAGGCAGCAATCCGTTTGATGTATTTGAAAAACGATTCTTTACAGGTGCTAATATGGCCCAGAACAGGCCTGCGCCTATCAGAGCATATACTTCATTCACACCAATTAAACTAAGAACCAAAACACCTACCCCCAACATGCCCAAAGGAAAATTTTTAAGGGCTTTTTTTCCTAATTTAAGAATCGCCGAAGCAATAATAGCAAGAACAGCAGGTTTAATGCCAATAATAAAAGGCTTAACCTCAGGCAGTTGTCCGTATTTAACATATAACCAGGCCAAAACACCCGTAATTAAAATTGCGGGCAAAATAAATGCTAACCCGCCTAAAATAAGTCCTTTATAACCAGCCCGGGCATGCCCGCAATGCATCGTCATTTCGGTTGAATTTGGGCCGGGGATCAAATTGGTGGCACCTATAAGATCGAGAAATTGCTGACGATCCATCCATTTTCGTTTTTGGACCACCTCATCTTCCATCATGGCAATATGTGCTGCAGGGCCACCAAATGCAAAAAGCCCAAGCTTGAAAAAAACACGTATAACTTCTGTTATGTTTTTATCCGTTCCCATGATACAAAAATATTGAATCTCGATCAATTTATGGAACCTGATAACCCACGCCTTTCACTGTTCTTATGCTTTTATCTCCCAGTTTTTTGCGGATTTTACGAACGTGAACATCTATTACCCGGTAGTTGGAGGTGGTATGATCCCAGATTTTATTGAAAATTTCTTCCCTGGAGAAAATGCGTTTAGGCTGACTAATCAGTAAATACAGTATTTCAAACTCTTTGCGGGGAAGGATGATTTCTTCATCAGCTCTGTATATTTTATATTGTTCTCGATCAACAATAATATTCTGGTAGTTCAGCCTTCTCGGCTTTACGGGTGAAATTATATTTGATTGTCTGCTGAGTAAGGCATTTATTCGCTTGACCAACACCCGGGGGTTGATCGGTTTAACCATATAATCGTCTGCCCCTGCATTAAAAGCCTCTACCTGAATGTAATCAGCCGAGGCCTCGGAATAAATAACCACAAAGGCATTAATCCCTTTTTCTTTCTTTAATTGATAACAAAGTTCAATCCCATCAGGATGTTCAAAATGAAGATCTATTAAAACGATATTGATGTTATTATTAAAAACCTCATTGATCGTCTCGGAATCAGCCTTTGTATAGATGTGTACCTGATGATGTGCGCTTCTTAACACATCATAGAGTTTAGTTAATTCATCTTCCTGATTACCGAAAATTGCAATTGAGGTTGTCATAGCTAAGTTAAAATTAGCATGACGTTTTTTAGTGGCAGTTAAGTTAATGTTAACTGTCTATTAAACTAATTTTCGCTGAAATTCTTTTTGTTCGCTATTTGTCCTTTCTCATCCCACATGATCCATTCCCCGGTTTTTGAGCCTTGTTGATAGTACATTTCATAGCGTTTAATGCCTCTTTCATCCCAAATCAACCACTTTCCATCCTTTACCCCTTCATTATAATACGCTTCGGCTAATTTGGTGCCGTCTTCAGCCCATCGAACCCATCTTCCATCTTTTTTCCCTTTCCTAAAGGATCCTTGCTCCATAATCTCGCCGGAATTGTAGTAAAACTCTGCCTTTCCGTGCTCTAATCCTTCTTTGAGGGTGTAGACGGCTGATTTTTCTCCATTTTCATAATGAGACACATAGGTGCCCGAATACTTTTCCCCTGTTTCCGAATTAAAGAACAGGTTGTCTTTCTTCACAATTTCCTGTGAAAAAAGGTTTATTGAGTTAATAAATAAAACAATCAAGATAAAGCTAATCTGTCGAATCATTGCTTTCATTTTCAAAAAAAATCCCCCTTAAATTCGGGGGAGAGTGTTCCTGTTATGTGAAGTAAATTATTTTTCCTTCAACTCTACCTCCAGAGTACTCACATCTTTCAGGTCCAGTGTTACTTCTTTACTTTCATAAGTAATCAGGCTAAAAGATATGGTATGTTCTCCTTCTACGATGTTTTCCAGTGTAAAGTTCCCTTCAAAATCAGTATAAACAACTGTCTCTTTACCATCTAAAATAACCTTAACACCAGTTAAGTTCTCATTTGAGTCATGTACTTTCCCAGAAACTGAAAATCTTTTAGGAAGTTTATCCTCATTGTTATTGGCCTTAATACCTATTGTAAGAGTAGTTAGGAATAAAAAAGTTAATACGACTGCTTTCATGTTTAATCATTATTAAATTTATACAACAAAGCTAACCTGTTAAACCAACAAAAGCGTAAAGGGGTCTTTACGCTTTTGTTATGATTATATTAACTAAATGTTAATGCTCTCCTTTAATTCCTTCGGTAACATTAATGGTATGATCTCCGATTTTTTCCAGTGAATTAAACAAATCACTATAAACGGTAGCACTATTAAAGTTGTATTCCCCTTTTTCTACGCTTTCAAAATGTTCCTTGCGAATGGTTTTACGATACTTATTAATACTGTTTTCAATTTCGATCGCTTTATCCAGCTTTATGATATCATAATCGCTGTTGAGGTTTTGGTTCATATGATCAATGGCATCCTGAACGAGGCTAAACATATTCAAGAGGCGTTCTCTTTGTTCCGGAGTGAAGTAAATTTTTTGCTGATTCTTACGTTCGATTGCTTTAGACATTTGATAATAAATGTCCCCCATTCTTTCTAAGTTACCGATGATGCGCAACATTCCTCTTACCCGGATACTGGACTCTTCACTCATTTCCCCCTGAGAGACCTTGGCCAGATAATCGGCCACATCTACCTCGATGCGATCGGTAATATCTTCATACTTCTTAACTCTGGCCAGTGTTTTACTGATTTCTTTCTGGTCTACCGTGGTTATCAGGTCCTTTAAGAATCCGTTCATTCTGCCAACAACCTCACCAAATTTTGCAATTTCTTTTTGCGCCTCATAAATAGACATCTCCGGGGTTGACATGATGCCGGTACTAATGTATTCGAGGTGGTATTCTTCATCGGCATCGCCTTTGGATTTTACCGTTTTGGTCGCCATTTTCACTAAGAACGGAACAAACCAGATCATGATTCCAACATTCAAGATATTAAACGTTGTGTGGAAAATAGCCAAGCCCATTGGCGCCCCTTCTGCAAGGTAAGGATCCGGAGAACCCAACCAATCAATGGCAATCCATTTTATTACATCAAGCATAGGGGTAAAGGAAATCAAAAGAACCATCCATGAAACACCGATGATGTTAAACAACGAGTGTATTCTGGCTGATCGTTTTGCAAACACGTTGCCGGGAATGGATGCCAACTCTGCTGTTATGGTGGTTCCGATGTTTTCTCCGAGTATCATAGCGGCAGCCACCTCGAAAGGAATAATTCCACTAAAGCACAGTGTTTGTGTTAGTGCCATGGATGCACTGGAAGACTGGACAACAATCGTTAAAATAGTTCCCACAAGTATAAAAAACAGGTTACTTAATAAGCCCATGTCGGCATAAGCTCCCAGGAAGTGTAAGATCTCAGGGCTGTCTTTAATGTCCGGAACAGCATGTTTTAATTCGGACAGACCCCAGAACAGAATGGCAAAACCTACAATAAATTGACCCAGATGTTTTGTTTTGTCCCGTTTAAAGAACATCATTGGAACCCCAAACGCCAATAAAGGAAGTGCAAGTGCAGACATTTTAACTTTAAACCCTAAAACCGCCACTAACCAACCTGTAATAGTCGTACCTATGTTAGCTCCCAGCATGATTCCCGCAGACTCTACAAGAGACAATAAGCCTGCGTTTACAAAACTAACGGCCATTACCGTACTGGCTGAAGAGGACTGTACAATACATGTCACCAAAAACCCGGTTAATACCCCCAAATAGCGGTTCTTGGTCATGGTGCTCAAAATTTTTCGCATGCTGTTTCCTGCTGCCTTCTGAATACCTTCGCTCATGATTTTCATACCATAGATGAAGAACCCGAGGGCACCTATGAGTCTTAATACTTCTACAAATCCAAATTCCATGTTTATGTATTTAATGAATTACAAATGTACTTTGATCCGGTTTTTTATTGTTCTTTCAATGTTAAGTTATTGTTAAGAAAACGATTTAAAAATGCAATTCAAACTGAAGCCTATAGATCAGTTCGCTATCCGGATCATCTTCTGTTGTGCTGTAAGTGAGGTCGGATTGTACTTTTAACTTATGTTCCTTGAAAAATTTAGACACTCCAAACGTATATTGTGTTTGGGGTTTTTTTCCTGTTACTTTTTCATCCCATTGTGTTAGAGTGTATCGTCCGGCAACTTCCCAATTGTTTTTAAAGACATAACCCATTTGCGTATTAACACCCGTTCCAACAGCTACAACAGCTCCTGTTTTAGTTCCGTCGCTATTTAATACGCTATCTTGTTCTGCTGTTCTGGCCGCATACTCAGCCATTAAAGAAAATCCGCCATACTTGAACATCATATCACCAAAAAGCGTAACAATATCTGTTTCAAAATAACCAACGTCGTTGGTCATATAACTCCCCTGATTGCTTTTGTCTTTAACCGCCCTGTCGTGCATATCATATGTGGCTCCAAGGGCTAATTTAGGCTTCTCTTCTCTTTTAACCGATGAGCCCACGTAATCTCCTTTGCTTTGGAACTTGCCAAACGGCAACAATTCAACTCTACTGGTATACTGATACCCTCCCAGGTTGGCTTCTGTAACGTTTCTACCTTCTCCTTGTGACACAGAAAACATTTCGTTAATGATAAAGTTTTCTCCCAGTTTAAAATGGTGTCTCAACTGTGCCCCCATATCACGATCAATATTAAAGTTTGAGTTTAGTTTAGATCGATCCACAAATTGAAGGTTGGCCGAAGATATTACTCGTTCTCTATTCCCCGGTAGTTTTGTTTGTCCCGCCCATAATTCAAGGTTCTTATAGAAATTCCATTTGATAAGGGCGTCTAAAATTAACCTTGGTGATCCGCTATTGTGTGTTGAGGCGCCCGAAATATCCCGATTTGTTAACCCCAGCTCTACTTTATATTTAAGTTTTGGGCTATAAGCAAAACCTTCAAACTTTAGTCTGGCTCTTCGGATAAGAAACTCTGAGCTTCCCGGACCAAGACCTGTGGAATCATTCACGTTCCACTCCCCGATATATAACGACTGGATTCTTAAAGCAAAATTCATGCTGTAAGAGCTGTCTTCTGCAACAACATTGTAGAGTCCTTTTCCAAATTTATTTTTTGTAATATCTTGTGAAAAACCAACAAGAGTAATCATCACAGACATTAACAATAATTTAATCTTTCTCATTTTATTTCCAAATTGTTATGTGTTTTACACCTTATGTTAATTAATTGCAAACATATACCAACCTTTTTCGTCAACTGTTAATCATTCATTACCCTTATGTTAATTTAATGTTAACCACATAAGAGTTGCAAGGATTCCATTTGCGACGATGTTCTTTTTGTATCTTTGTTGTATGATGAGCCTGCGTGCCATAGTTTTGATGCTTTTGCTGGCAATCCTTTCGCCAATCGGCATCTCTTTTATCGGATCCTTTGAACCGGCTCTTGATTCTCTTTCTTTTGTCTCCGATTGTTCTGATGAGGAAGAAAACGAAGATAAAGACGGTGAAGAAGAGCATGAATCAAAAATTGCGGAATATCTTTTTTTTGATCCGCAAGCGAACTCCTTTTTGTCCGGTTCTCTTATAAAACACAACCGCGGTTTTTTTGCTCTCCGAATTCGATTTAACGACATCCTCGTTCCCCCGCCACGATCCTGATTTTCTATTGAATAAATATGTACTTTAGTACGTGTTTTTTCAGAAGGCTCTCCCTCCTTATTCCTTTTTGGGAAACGGGTGATCCCAGGCAACGCCGAAAGGCAAAAAACACATAACAACAACGAAAATCATGGAAAAAGCATTTTATAATCAACTGATCGAAAACAATAAAGAATGGGTGGCCAGCAAGCTGGAAATGGACCCGCAATATTTTGAAAAACTGGCCAAGGGACAACAACCTCCTTTGTTGTGGATAGGCTGTGCCGATAGCCGGGTTCCTGCGAATGAAATCATCGGGGCTCAACCCGGGGAAGTTTTTGTACATCGTAACATCGCCAACATGGTGGTTCATTCCGACATGAACATGTTAAGTGTGCTCGATTATGCGGTAAACGTTCTGAAAGTGCGTCACATCATTGTTTGCAGCCATTATAGCTGCGGTGGTATTCAGGCCGCTATGACCAACCAGCACATCGGATTAATCGACAACTGGATCAGACACATTAAGGATGTGTACAGGCACAATAAAAACGAATTAGACAGCATCGGCGACCAACAAGAACGATTTGACCGTTTTGTGGAACTGAATGTTGTAGAACAAGTATATGACCTCACCAAAACATCCATTGTTCAGGCAGCATGGGACAAAGGTCAGAACCTGACCATTCACGGCTGGGTTTACGGAATCGATTCCGGGCTGATTAAAGATCTTGATGTAAACTTCAGTTCCGATGATGAATTGGGTGATGTTTACCGTTTAAGTTTTGAATAAGATTTAGCTTATTCTTTGCATTTCTAAAAACCCCTTTGAAGTTCAAAGGGGTTTTTTACTTTTGCAAGAAACGCAATAAAATGGAACACGGTTTAATTTCCTGGATTCAGATTCCTTCAAAAAACCTGGCCCGGGCAGCAAAATTCTACGAGGATGTATTTAATGCTTCTTTCTTTTTTGAGGAGTTAAATGGAATTCCACATGCCATCTTCAAGGCAAACACGAGCGGGAAAAAATTGTTGAACGGCGCCATCATTGAAGTTGAGCCCAATCAAAAAATTGGTTCGGGGTGTGTTCTTTTCCTTGATGCGACAGGCAACTTCGAAACCATCATGCGGCAGATCGAAGAAAACGGGGGGAAAGTTACTACCCGCAAAACACTGATAACCAACAAGTCTAACGATAACACATTCGTTATTCCAAACACCTATATTGACAACAAGCCTGGTTATTATGCTCATTTTGTTGATTCTGAAGGAAATAAAATGGGGCTTTACGGCACAAATTAATCCTTGTGTTTTTTCCAATGCAGATTAAACCCTATCTTTGAGTACTATTTCATCTTCATGAGAAAGGGACGTGTTAAATTTTATAACGAATCAAAAGGTTTTGGATTTATCATTGATGAAGAAACCAAGGAGGAGTATTATGTGCGCTCCACAGGGCTTATTGACATCATCCGTGAAAACGATGAGGTTGAGTTTGAGCTAACCGAAGGACGAAAAGGGCCGAATGCGGTTAACGTTAAATCCTGCTGATCATAGCAACGTGTAACGCTTCCCGGGAAGCGCCCGAATCACACCCTGAAACTCCATTTCCAACAAGATGCCGGCTGTTTTGCTTATGGGCATTTGACATTGCAAGGCAATCTCATCCACTTCAACCTGGTGTTTTTCTTTCAGAAGTGCTGCTACTTTCTTCTGATCATCGCTAAGCTGAACAAACAATTTCGATTGCTTTCCTTCTTTTTTTTGAGGTTGTTCCCAACCCATGATGTATTCGATGTCTTTCGCAGACTGAATCAGTGCCGCCTTATTGGTTTTAATTAACCAGTTACACCCTTCTGATTGTGGATCGGTTGTTCTTCCCGGAACGGCAAAAACATCACGGTTATAGCTGTTTGCCAGCTCGGCAGTAATAATTGAACCCCCTTTTTGGTTGGATTCGATCACAACCGTTAAATCCGACAGCCCGGCAATGATGCGGTTTCTTTTAGGGAAATTTTCCCGGTCGGGATTGCTGTTGCTCTTGAATTCCGTAAGCAAGCCTCCGCTTCCCAACATCTCTTTAGCCAGGTTCCGGTGCTGCTGCGGATAGATCCGGTCCAAACCGTGCGCCAAAACACCGACCGTTGGCAAACCATTACTCAGGGCTTCCCGGTGTGCGGTTGCATCGATACCAAATGCCAGCCCACTAATAATCAAAGGTTGGTGCGGTTTTAGTTCTTCCATGAGTTTTTGACAAAAACTCTTTCCGGCTTGTGTTGCCCTGCGCGTACCAACCACACTAATTACCTTCCGACAATTAAAATCAACATGACCCTTGCTGTAGATCACAACAGGGGCATCATCACAATAACTCAGCCGTTTCGGATAAGCCTCATCCCAATAAGGCCAAACACTCACCTCGTGTTTTTCGATAAATGTGGCCTCGGTTTCCGCCACAAACAACGCCTCTTGCTTAAACTGAAGTATATGGTGAGCACTCACAGCACCGACTCCGGGAATTTTCTCCAACGCACGCGCCCGTTCTTTAAATACTTGTTCCGAGCTTCCGCAATACGCCACCAGCTTTTTAGCGGTCCGGTCGCCGATGTTGGGAATTGCTGTGAGGGCAATTAAATAAAGCAGTTGATCGTTCATTGTTTTTTAATACCTTCGTCAAAACTAAGCGTATCACCATTTGAAAATGACCTGTCTAGGAATAATCCCTGCCCGATTTGCGTCAACCCGTTTTCCCGGGAAACCCCTGATCGATATTCAGGGGAAATCCATGATTCAACGGGTTTATGAACAATCCCGGAAAGCAAAACGCCTGAAAGAAGTGGTTGTAGCCACTGATGATGAGCGCATTTTTGACCATGTGAAGTCGTTCGGGGGGCACGTAATTATGACAGCCACCCATCACGAAAGCGGAACCGAACGTTGTGCCGAAGCAGCTCGTTTGTTGGGAGGTGTTTTTGATGTGATCATTAACATTCAGGGAGATGAACCCTTTATAGACCCGGAACAGATCGACTTGTTATGTGCCTGTTTTCAGGATCCGGAAACAGACATCGCCACACTGATCAAACCCATTAAAGATACCGAAGAATTATTTAACCCCAACCGACCCAAAGTTGATGTGGATGATCATGACTTTGCCAGAATGTTCAGCCGGTCGGCTATTCCGGTGCTAGACCTGCCCGAAGAAAAATGGTTGGAAAACCATGTCTATTTTAAACACATCGGCATTTACGGATACAGGTCGCATGTATTGGCGGAAATCTGTCAACTGAACCCCACGCCACTTGAACAGGCCGAACGCCTGGAACAGCTGCGTTGGCTGGAAAACGGTTATCACATTAAAACAGCTGTTACCCATGTTGAGGCTATTGCCATCGACACCCCGGAGGATTTAGCTAAAATTGCTTTCAAATAGCCTTCCTTTTTTCTAATTTTACAGATCGCCATGCAGCTCGACCAATACATATCCGAATTACTGTTTCATCACGATTGTGTGATCGTTCCCGGCCTGGGTGGTTTTGTGGTGAATTATAAATCTGCACACATCAGTGCGGTACAAAACACCTTCTACCCCCCGTCAAAAAGTATTTCTTTTAACAAAAACCTGAAGAATAACGATGGTTTGCTGACCAACCACATGGCCGCACAAACCGGTAAAGATTATTCTACGGTTTCCCGGTTAATCGAGGAAGAGGTTGTTAAAATCAACACGGCGCTTAAACAGGATAAAAAATGGTGTTTTAACAAAGTAGGCACCCTGTACCTGGATAAAAGCCATCATTTGTTGTTTGAACCACAAACCGACATCAATTACCTCATTGATTCTTACGGGCTGACTGTTTTCCAAAAACAGCCCATAAACCGCATTCATTTGGATGAACAGCTGGTGAAAGACTTTAAGGATAAGGCGATTCCGTTTGTACAGCAAAAAAGCAGCGCCCGCAGATGGGCTGTTGCAGCGATGATTACCATTCCGATCGCTTTGTTTGCCATTTGGTTACCCGGGAAACTGGGCGTTACCTCTCAGATCAATTATGCCGATCTGAATCCTTTTGCGGAAAAGCCGGCAGCCGTATATCAACCCAATCAGGATTCCATAACAGTTAAACCCTCCCAACAAAAGTCGATCAGCGAACAGTTGCTGGCCGCCGATGAAAACGACGTTTTTGTTGAGCTGAGTCTGGAAGAAGGATTGCGTCCGCTTATTGTTCAGATGAAGGAACGAGCTGTTGCTGAGCCTGTATCCACTTATGTCGCTTCCGGTAGCAAATCGTTGCATTATCACATTGTTGGCGGATGTTTTTCGAGCAAGGAAAACGCTCAAAAATTAGTGAACAAACTACAGGCGGAAGGGTTTAATGCTTCGATCATCGGTAAACGAAAAGGCTTGTGGACAGTGAGCTACAACAGTTTTGTTACCCGAAAAGAAGCGGTAGAGGCATTGGCATCTGCTCAAGCACACAACGAAAAGGCCTGGGTGCTTAATTATTAAAATTCTCCTCAATCTTATCCGCCAGATAAGTTGACAGCTTGATGTAAGATTCTTTCGTCCAGCCGGCTACATGCGGACTTAAAACCACATTTTCGGCATTTCTCAGGTATTGAAACGATTCGGGAAGTTGTTCTGTGTCAATCTGTTCAAACGATTTGGATTCGTACTCCAGCACATCCAAACAGGCGCCCAACACTTTCCCTGACCTGAGCGCACCCACCAGGTCGTTCAGCGACACATTGTTTCCCCGGGCCGTGTTGATGAGGTAAATGGGGTTTTGAAAGTTGTCGATAAAGGCCTTATTCACATACTGGTTGGTTTCTTCGGACAAGGGTAAATGGATGCTAACCACGTCCGCTTCCCGATAGATGGTGTTTAAATCAGCTTCTTTTACAAGGGCTGTCCCGAATCCTTGTTTGTACTTGTCGTATGCCAGAACGGTACACCCGAAGCCGGCCAGTTTTTCGGCAAAGGCGCTTCCCATGTTGCCATAACCAATGATTGCGACGGTTTTTCCGGAGAGTTCCAATCCGCGGTTTCCTTCGCGATCCCAAATGCCTTTTCTGACTTCGGCGTCTCCTTTTTTGAGCTGGTTGAACAACATGAGCAACATACCGATGGCATGTTCCCCAACGGCATCTTTATTCCCTTCCGGAGAATTAAACACCTGAATACCTTTTTGTTCGGCATAAGCCACATCGATGTTTTCGAGCCCTGCGCCGGATCGGGCAATAAAGCGAAGTTGTTTGGCTTCATCCAGAAAAGATTGGTCGATCGTAAAACGACTCCTGATTACTATCCCGAAATAGTTTTCTATTTGTTGTTCGACTTCCTGTTTCGGCGAGGTGTAATCATGCTCACAGACATATCCGGAAGCCATTAAACGTTCCTCCAGTATAGGATGAACAAGGTCCAAAAACAGAATTTTTTTCATGGTATATACTATGTCTGTGAGCTTTGTCGTTTACTTGGCAACCTAATTCACATTAAAAACTAATTTGTAAAAATATGAAAAACTTCATGCTTTATTTTGTCCTGGTTTCTACTATTCTGAGTAGTTGTTCCAAAGAAAAAAACTCCCCGGTTTCCCCTTCTGTTCCAAACAATCAAAGTAGCTCAGTAAAATATATCCCGCTGGCTGTTGGGAATTACTGGGTCTACGAAACCTATTCGATTGATACGCTGAACAATAAAACATTAATCAGTGTTGACAGTGCTTATGTGAGTAACACCATTACAATAAACGGTCACTCTTATTACGTCCTTGACGGTGATCCTTATGCCATCAACGCAATCGGCTCGCCGATAAGAAATTCACATGATTCTGTTATATTCTATGATTCGGGTAATTTTCAGGAACACACCTTGTTCACAAGCAACCACTTAGGACAGGTCTACTCCACATCGACCCTTGATAACGGAAGCCCTACCAATCCTGTTAACCTCATGGAACTGGATGTGTGGACCAATCCTAAAAAAACGATTACAACATCTTTGGGTTCGTTTAGTTGCTTTGAACGGCAAACACGTGCTACTCCGCTGGTTCCTTATCCTCATGGCGTAAGAAATTTCTATACCTATTATTATGAGTCGATCGGCGTGTTAGTAAATGAATTTTTCTTCTTTTCTTCTCCGAATAAGTATGAAAGCCGACTGGTGAGGTACCACCTGAATTAGTACATCAGGTACCCGATCATCAGGTAAAGGAACAGGCCGAATACATCATTGACGGTGGTAATAAAAGGTCCGGTGGCCAGCGCCGGATCTATTTTATATTTGTTCAGCATTAAAGGTACCAGCGTTCCGAATATGGCGGCAAAAATGATCACGGCAACAAGCGAAGTACTTACCACAATGCTCAATGTGAGCGAGTCGCTGAAAAAGAAATTGTAGAAAAAGATCAGCGTTCCCAAAACCAGTCCGTTGATCAGTCCGACGAGCAGTTCCTTAAACAATTTCACCCACAGGCCATCTAATCCCAGTGACTTGTTGGCCAGTCCCTGCACCACAATGGCCGAAGATTGAACCCCAACATTTCCGGCCATGGCGGCAATAAGCGGAATGAAAAAAGCTGTTTCGGGGTGAATTTTAATTTGTCCTTCGTAAGCTTCTATCACTTGGGCACCTAAAATACCTCCAAGTAATCCGATCAGCAACCAGGGCAAGCGCGCGCGGGTTAAGATCCAGGCACTATCGGAAGACTCCACATTTTCCGAGATCCCTGATGCCATCTGGTAATCTTTATCGGCCTCTTCTTTAATAACGTCTACTACATCATCGATGGTAATTCTTCCCAGCAGCCGGCCGATCTCATCAATAACCGGAATGGAAACCAGGTCATACTTCTCCATGATTTCGGCAACCTCTTCTTTTTCCGCATCAACCTTTACCAGGCGAACCTCTTCATTATAGATTTCTTTTACTTTCTTTTTATCGGGCGAAAGAAGTAATTTTTTCAAGGAGACCCTTCCCTGAAGGATGTTGTTGTCGTCTACCACGTATACGGTATACATTTTCTCTACATCTTCGGCTTGTGAACGAATTTCCTTGATGCAGGTAGCCACATCCCAGTCGAGGTAAACCTTAACCAGCTCTTTTGCCATTAAACCACCGGCGCTATCTTCATCGTAATGTAACAGATCGATGATGTCGCTGGCATGTTCAATATCTTCAATGTGGGAAATAACCTCGTCCTGCTTATCTTCGGGAAGCTCTCCAATTAAATCGGCCGCATCATCCGTATCCAGGTTATCAATGATTTTCTCGGCGATCTCTTCCGATGAAATTTCTTTCAGGAAGCGTTCCCGGACATCTTCATCGAGTTCGATCAGGGCGTCGGCACCCAGTTCGTTCGGTAATAAGAAATAAAAAGCTTTTGCTTCTTCGGTAGATTGTTCGTCTAAAATTTCGGCGATATCAACAGCATGGAGACCGTCTATCATTTCGGCTACCCGGGCTTCTGCATTGTTTTTAACAGCAGCATTAAGTTCCTCTAAATATTCTTTGGTTAACTCAAAGCGCATAACACCTCATTTTACCGGACAAAGCTACAAAATTATAGCACGCTGTCAAGGAAAGTTAATCTGGTAACAATAAGATAATACTTAGTTACAGCTTATTTTGTCAACTCTTCCGGCGTGTCTTCCTCCTTCAAAATCCGTAGAAATGAAGGTATCTACACATTGTAATGCCTTTTCTTCCGTGATGTATCTGGCCGGAAGTGCCATGATGTTGGCATTGTTATGAAGACGAGCCATTTCGGCGATTTCAACTTCCCAACACAACGCCGAACGAATTCCCTGATGTTTGTTGGCTGTCATATTAATTCCATTACCACTGCCACAGATTAAAATACCCAGATCAACCTTGTTGTTTTCAACCTCTTTGGCAACAGGGTGGGCGTAATCCGGATAGTCGGCACGATCATCCGTATACGGTCCGAAATCGATCACTTCAATTCCTTTTTGCCTGAGGTGTTCAATCACTCTTGCTTTGAGCTCATAACCGGCATGGTCACTTCCTATTGCTATTTTTTGTACATTCATGATGTTGTATTTTAGTTATAAACAATGCTGTTGGTATCATTTTTAATATGTTGGTTTTGAACACTTTAATATTAACCGTTTTCCTGTTGAAAAGTAGTGTTAAAAC
>JAGQZT010000139.1 GCA_020435335.1 Flavobacteriales bacterium
ATAGAATCGTTGGGCGACAAGGTAGTATCGATCGTACCCTGATGAGAGAAAATTTTCATGGGAATTTTCTTGTCGAAGATAATGTCAACCGAGTCTTTATCGGTGGCCCATTTTTTGAAACCGCATCCATCTGCATGGCACACATAGTACCTTCCTTCCTTTTTTACCCATTTCCCTCTGTTGCCGCAGTTCTGGCATTCCTGACCTGTTAATATTCTATATCGTGCTGTACGTTTTCTGGAAATTTCCATGATGCTAGTGTACTGCTCTTCATTGATGCCTTTCCAGCCTCCGTCATAAGGATATCGTTTCGTTCTGTATTTATGGAGGTGTTTATCAAATTGCGGTTGCAGGGTTTTCGCGATGTATTCCTCAACAGCCCATTCGGCATATCCCTGCATTTTCGAATTGATGGTGGTGTAGATTTTTAACCCGTCTTTATAGATGTTGTAGGGTTTACCGTCCGATTTGGCATAGCGGTAATTGCCATCTTCATCTTTCTGATCTAACAATTCCTGCAATTTTAACCTTAGCGTTTCCCGGAAGTACGGTGCCATACCTTCTTTGTGATCGACCACTTTATAGTCAAGACCTAAAGGCAGCACCCGGGTGGAATCATATTGTTCCTGAGTAATGTACCCGTATTTACGCATCTGATCGAGAACCACTTCTCTCCTTTTTTGAACCATTTCAGGTCGTCTCAACGGATTAAATAACGACGGGTTTTTAGCCATTCCCACCAACATGGCGGCTTCATGTAATTCCAGGTCTTTCGGGGCTTTGTTAAAGTAAACACCGGCTGCCGATTCTACCCCAACCGCATTGTTCAGGAAGTCGAACTGGTTGAAATACATGGAAATGATCTCATCTTTGGTGTAGCGTTTCTCCAACTCAACGGCAATGATTTGCTCCTGAAGTTTTTGTTTGATTTTCTGAACGAGTGTTGCGGTTTCCCTTTCGTGAAACATCATTTTAGCCAATTGCTGCGTGATGGTACTGGCTCCTCCGGCCCTTCCCAACCGAACGACAGCCCGCATTAAGCCCCTGAAGTCGATGCCGGAGTGCTCTCTGAACCGGGCATCTTCAGTAGCAATGAGGGCATCCACCAAATGAGGTGACAGGTCATTGTACTGAACATTGGTTCTGTTTTGAAGAAAATATTTCCCCATCACCTTACCATCCGAAGTAATGATCTCGGAGGCCAGGTTGCTTTTCGGGTTCTCCAGTTCTTCGAGGGAAGGCAGTTCATTGAATCCAAGGCTACCGCTATTGGCTCCCCACATTAAAACAAAGAAGAACAGGAAAGGCGACACCACCAAGATCCATAAAATGAGGAGTTTCTTCCTGCTGCTCATATTTTTTTTCTCTTTTGCCATGTTTTATTTGTCGGCTTTTTCAACTCTTAATCCTACATCCGAAATGCCATCCAATCCTTTTTCTTCACGCATAGCCTGCTCTAAAGATACTACATAAGTTCCTTTTTGTGCAAATTTGAATCCGCCGACATACGGCACTCTCAAATCCCAAAGATCTCCGATCCCTGTTCCCAACCATTTCCCGCGGCTATCGGCAAGCACACAGTTTACGGTATCCCTCAACTCGTTGCCGTTAGGCCCCTTCAGTGTTACAAAAAGGTAAAGGTTGCTGTACTTGTAGTTTCCTTTATTCCTTACATTGATGTATAAATTATGAGCCGTTACGGTATCCTGGGCTTCGAATTGAAACGTGGCCACTTTTTCATTTAACCACACCCCTCCGTCTATGGCCATGTATTCATCGTAGACCTTATTGGTGTCGCACGACACCAGACCCGGCACTAGAAACAAGAATATGAGCCATTTATTGTTTTGCATTCTTTTTGTTTCGGTTTCTTCTGTTGCCTTTACCGTGATTTTTTCTTCTCCGGTTGTTTCCGGATTTCTTTCCGTCGAATCGGGTCAGGCTGTCCTGACCAACAACATTGGCGTAATCGGGCTCTTTAACCACTTCCCGGACATCAACGAATTCCATCAGGTCGGAAGGGTGTTCTCCTTTTTTATTCATCTCCACAATTTCGTTCACCCGTTTCAGTTTCAGCTCAATAAACTTAAGCGGTTCATCTTCATAAGCATACCACATCACGTTTTTGAAGATGTCCATTTTTCGGTAAACGGCTGCTCCTTTTTTTGTTTTAAGCTTGATATTGGTGTCCGGGAATGCCTTAAATGCTTCCACATAACTGTCGAGTTCATAGTTCAGGCAGCACTTCAATTTCCCACATTGTCCGGCGAGTTTTTGCGGATTAAGCGATAATTGCTGATAACGTGCGGCTGATGTAGATACTGATCTGAAATCGGTGAGCCAGGTAGAACAACACAATTCCCTGCCGCAGGCACCGATCCCACCCAAACGGCTGGCTTCCTGCCGAACGCCGATCTGCTTCATTTCAATTCTAACTTTGAATTCTTCGGCTAATTTTTTGATCAGTTCCCTGAAATCAACCCTGCCTTCGGCAGTATAGTAAAACGTGGCCTTGGTTTTGTCGCCCTGGTACTCCACATCACTGATCTTCATCTCCAGCCCCAGCACAATGGCGATGGTTCTGGCTTTATACATGGTATCTATCTCAAGTGCCTGGGCTTCCAGCCATTTATCGATGTCTGTCTTTTTAGCCAGGCGGTAGACTTTTTTAACTTCTTCCGAATCGTAAGCGATCTTACGTTTTTGCATTTGTTTTTTAACCAGTTCACCGGTTAGTGAAACGGTTCCGATGTCATGCCCCGGCGAAGATTCCACCGCGACCACATCGCCGATATTTAAACTGAGGTTATCGGCATTTTTAAAATATTCTTTTCGGCTATTTTTAAACCTGATTTCCACACAATCAAACGATTTTTGACCGTGAGGTAATTCTATATCGTTGAGCCAATCGTAGACATTCAGCTTATTACAGCTCCCCGTCTTGCTATTACACCCGTTGGAAGATGTTCCACATCCTCTGGCAGAACTACAACCGCTGCATCCCATATCCGTATTTTATATTATGGGTTTCCTTTCGAAAACCTCGAATAGTAAACAAAATTAATTGCTAACAAATATACTATTCTCATAAGGATTTTTACTTACAAGCAAAATGATTTTTTCAACCCTGGGGAACGGGCACCCGCAGGAGCTTGGTCAATTTCAGGGAAACGTCCAGAAACAACACCTTTGGATTGGCATTTCGTTCGATGTGGTAAATGGCATCATTAAAGAGTTCGATAGACTCCATGCAATTTGCTCCATGGATGTAGGGTGCAAATTTTTGCAGGAATTGCGCTTCATTTTCTGCCATTCTATTGAGGTTGTCCTGCGCGTAATTTTGAATCAGGCATTCTCTGAATAGATGCAGGCTGTATTTCAAAAATTGTTTTTGTTTTTCCCGTCCGAAAGAGGTCCGGGCCATGTTTTCGGTCCAGTCGATCAGTCCGGGCACATCCGCCTTAAATGCAGATCGCATCCAGTCCACAAACAAATCGTGGAATGATTCTTCCACTTCATTGCGTTCCAGTATTTTTTTGGCTTTGATGAAGTTCCCGTCCGATAAGTGTGCTGCATGATGGGCAAGCTGCTCATCCAATCCGAAACGTTGCATCAATTCTTGTTGCAGGACTTCTTCCCCGATACGGCCGACTTTCACCAATTGGGTTCTGGAAAGGATGGTGGCAATGATCTGCTCGGCATCGTGAGCCACAAGGATAAACAACGTTTTTGCCGGTGGTTCTTCGATGATCTTGAGCAATTTATTGGCTGATGTATTGTTGAATTTTTCCGGGAACCAGATAATCATAATCTTGTATTCCGATTCGTAGGTTTTCAGACTCAGTGTTTTGAGTATCTCCACACTTTCGTCCTTCGGAATCAGTAACTGCTTGTTCTCGGTTTCCAGTTTTTCCTGAAGGTGAGCAAGCGTGATGTAACCCTTTTTATCCAGCACCAGTTCCCGCCATTCATTACCGAACCGGGCACTCACCGGATTTTTAGGCACGGCCTTGGTCGCGGCTACGGGAAATACAAAATGCAGATCGGGATGGATCAGTTTCCCGAATTTGATGCACGACGGGCAGGAGCCGCATGAATCGTGATCCGTTTTGTTTTCGCAGGATATGTACTGGGCATAAGCGATGGCCAGAGGAAGGTTCCCGCTCCCTTCTTCTCCGAGGAACAACTGGGCATGGCTCACCCTGTTGTTTTTAACGCTGTCGATTAGGTGATTTTTGACTTCCTGATGCCCAATAATGTCTTTGAACTGCATAGCTTCAAAAGTAACCAATTCTGCCACTTTTTACGCTTTATTTATTCGCTTATTTTTACTTCTTTTGTAAAAAATATTTCGCATGCAAAACATTGACAGTTACGATTTTTCAGGAAAAAAGGCATTGATTCGTGTCGACTTTAACGTTCCTTTAAATGACCAATTTCAAGTGACGGACAACACACGCATTAAGGCGGCTGTTCCAACCATCAAAAAAGTACTTGAAAATGGCGGTTCGGTCATCCTGATGTCTCATTTGGGGCGGCCTAAAAATGGCCCTGAGGAAAAATTTTCACTGAGACACATCCTGACCGAGACCGAACGGCTACTCGACAGACCCGTTCAGTTTGCACAGGATTGTATCGGAAGTGAAGCTGTTGAAAAAGCGGCTGCCCTGCAACCCGGAGATGTTTTGCTGCTTGAAAATCTGCGTTTTTACCCTCATGAAACCGGAGGTGATATCAGTTTCAGCAAGCAACTGGCCTCTATGGGTGATGTGTACATCAATGATGCATTCGGCACGGCTCATCGTGCTCATGCTTCCACAACCATTATTGCCCAGTTTTTCCCTAACGACAAAATGTTCGGTTACCTGATTGAAAAAGAGATCGAAAGTGTTTCCAAAGTGATGGATGCGGGAGAACATCCGATTACGGCTATTGTGGGTGGTGCCAAGGTGTCCAGCAAGATCATCATCATCGAAAACCTGTTGAATAAAGTAGATCATCTCATCATCGGCGGAGGCATGGCTTATACTTTCGCCAAAGCTACCGGAGGGCAGGTAGGTGGCTCGTTGGTGGAAGAAGATTACCTGGAAACGGCATTGGGGATCATGCAGCAGGCCAAAGAAAAAGGAGTTCAGATCTTACTGCCTGCCGATACCCTGGCTGCCGATGCCTTCAGCAATGACGCCAATACGCAATCCTGCAACACCAAAGCTATTCCTGAGGGATGGATGGGACTGGACATTGCCGAGAAAGCCATCGAAGAAACCGTACAGTGCATCCTCAACTCCAAAACAATCCTTTGGAATGGCCCGATGGGAGTATTTGAGATGGATAAATTTCAAAAAGGCACGGAAGCCGTGGCCAAAGCCGTGGCCCACGCTACCCAACAAGGAGCCTTTACCCTGGTGGGCGGAGGTGATTCGGTCGCTGCTGTCAATAAGTTCAAGCTGGCCGATCAGGTGAGCCATGTAAGCACCGGTGGCGGAGCCATGTTGGAATATCTGGAAGGAAAGGAATTGCCCGGCATTGCAGCTATTCTCAACTAAGCCTCTTGCTTCTGAACGAAAAAATAACCGGTAAGAAAGCACTATTCGATCTTGGCTTTGTTCTCCTTGTTTTTGCATGTTCTTTTGCAAAATTCGAACCCGATTTTAACATCGGATTAGATGCGCCGTTCCGGTGGGCCTACAACTATTTGTGGGCATACGATTACAACAGCTTGCTGGGCTTAAAATATACCTATGGCCCGTTGGCATTTCTGAAAGTGCCGGTGGTGATCGGCCATAATTTTGCCGTGGCCATCACCTTTTACTCCATAACGAAATTCTTCTTTCTTGTTTTGTTGGTGAGATCGGCAGATTCTTTTCTCCGGTTCCTGAAATATCCTTTGATATTCGTTCTGGCCTATTTCCTTCGGACCGATCAGATCCTGATCGGGTTGGTGTTGTTGCTCTGCCTGAATTATTACAAAAAGTCCTCTTCACTCACTTTCACGATCGGAGTAATTGTCAGCCTGGTTGGATTTTACATCAAACCGCAAATCGGCATCAATTGTTTCTCCGCTATTTTCGGCCTTTTGCTGATTCTCGGATTGGAACGAAAATCCCTTAAAGAATCCGGAAAACTGCTTTTGATTCTTCTCGCGCTGGCCGAAATTTCTTCGTTCATTGTGGGTCGGTCATGGTCTTATTTCATGGAGCAACTTCAATTCGCTCTCAGCATTTCCAGCGGATATTCATCACTGGTCGTGTCGCCGGAGAACAACTGGTACTGGCTCAGCATATTCATTGCAAGCGTATTGCTGATCCCCTTGATGCTTCCCAAAAGACATCTGAAACCGGCTCTGATGTTCCTGCCCATCTTCTTTTTAACCTGGAAATATGGCATGGTTCGGGAAGAGTTCCGGTATTTCACCGCCATGATCGATCTGGTTATTGTCTGGTGGGGAGTCCTGATGCTTACCATTCCCTTCAAAAACATCAGGCTTTATGCCATCCCTTTTATCAGTATTTTGGCCTTGTTGTTTAATCTCGACACCATCAACCCGGAGCAGAAAGCATACCGGAAAGACCTGATCGGGTTAAGCAACCTGGCGAATGCTACGTTCAGTCACTCTTCGTATGCGGCAGCGGCTGAAAAGTTGTCTCAACAGCAGATCGAAGGGCAAAAATTACCCGATGAAATCAGGGAAAAAATCGGCCAGACCACAATAGATATTTACCCCTGGGACATGTCTTACGTTGCCGCCAATCACCTCAACTGGAAACCCAGAACCACTTTCCAGTCGCTGGGAATTTCCGACCGGACAGACCAGGCCGGCAGCTTAAGTTTTACCCGGGAAAACGGGCCTGAATACGTTCTTTTCCATGCCGTAACGGACACTTTCGGCGGACTGTTGGGATCGTACGATTACCGGTACATTTTAAATGCAGAACCTCTAACTAATTTCCAGTTGTTTGATCATTACAACCTCATCTACACTTCAGATCAATTTTCTTTGTTCAAAAAGAACACCACGCCTAATTTTACCGGTCAGGAGCGCATCAAAGAACAGGATATGACCTGGAACGAGTGGTATGATTGCCCGAAAAACACCGGAATTATCCGGTTAAACGTTTTCGTGGACAAGTCATTTACCGGAAAACTCATACCGTGGCTGTATAAGGACACCGAGTATTTTATCGATTATTACACTTCCCACGACGAGGTACTCACTTACCGTTTTATTCCTTCCATCGCGAAAAACGGCATCTGGATCAACCCGTTACTCCGGAATTTCAATGAAAAAGACGAGCACTACCGTATTAACAAAATCCGGCTCCGGACCCATGCTCCCGGCTATGTAAAAGAAACCATCCCTGCGGAGTGGATCGCCATCAAGACTTCGGAAAATAATCACTTGTTTTATACGAAAAAGTAACCCATCGCAGAGTGATTCGATTTAGTTCCAGATCGAACCCTTAACCGGAATGTGCTTGAATATACTGATCTAAATTTTCAAGCGCCATCGTAAAGCCTTCTTTAAAGCCTAATGCAATGATTTTTTCCAGGTCGGCCAGACTTTCATATTGAGCCACAATGTTTACCGTAGTTGTCTTCCCGTTTTCTGTAAACCGGTTTGTCCATAAGGTTCTCGGCATATCCTTATTTAAGGTGCCGTTCTCATCACAAAAAGCATCTAACCCGGAGAAACTTTTTTGATGCTCTATTTGATGATAGTCATTTTTGCACCAGTGTTTTTCATCCTGAGGGCTGATCATGGCATAAAGCCACATGCCTCCCTCTCTGAAATCCATGGATTTGGTTTTGGTACGATAGGGTTTTGGCGCCCACCACTGATCGAGTATGGCCGGATTCGTCCAGGCTTCCCAAACCAGTTCAAGATTTGCTGCAAATTCCCGTTCTACATGAACGGTGTTGTTTTCCTTATTGACAGTAAAGTCAAATTTTAAGTTACTTTTCATTATGATTCGATTTTAATTGGTCTAATACGTTGTCGAGTTGATCAAAGCGTTTTTCGAGTAATTGCCTGAACTGCTCCAGCCATTTTTCCACATCCTTCATCTTGCTGGCATTCAATTGATAACGAATTTCCCTGCCTTGTTGTTCCTGTTTTAGGATATCACACTCCGTTAGAATTTGTAAATGCTTCGAAACGGCTTGCCTGCTTGTTTGAAAATGTTCAGCAAGTGCGTTGGGTGTCATGGAACCAGCGGTTAAAAGCAAAATGATTGCCCGTCTCGTTGGGTCGGCTATTGCCTGAAACACATCTCGTCTTGTTTTCATGAATTCATTATTTTGCAATCATATGGTTGCAAATATATGTGCAATTATTTAGTTGCGCAAATTTTTTTGCGCTTTTTTGCCTTTATGATGTGAATTGGGGAGTATTTAAAAGAGACTGCTGCTTAACTATCTATTTGAAGTATTGTTGTATCTCAATTTAATTCATTAATCCAGAATATTTTAATTCATAACCTAACAATCGCTTTATTTTTTGACTATTAATGATTTTAAATTCATTCTTTGAATTTTCATTGAACATGATTGACGTACGTCCCACTTTTATGGATTCTTTAAGGTAAAATTCTCGTCTTTTAGGGTGATCGTCTGAACAAGCATTCAAAATTTCATTCCAAACATTTTTTAAAATGATTTGTTCAATAATTTCAATACAATCATCTCTATGAATCAAGTTAATATACCCTTCTGGATTTTCAATCGGTTGGTTTGATTTAATAAAGTTCCCTGGCTTCCTGTCATAGCCAAATAGCCCACCAAACCTTACTATAGTCGTTTTAAACGATGAATTGATGATGAATAATTTTTCTATTTCAGCAAGTGACGTTTTAGAGGTATTTGTTTCTTCGGTGATAATACCATTTGTATAGGGATATACAGAAGTTGAACTGATAAATACGACTTTTTGAATCTCTGAATTTTCAATATTCTTTATTAGGGTTTTAATATCCTGAACACTTTTGGAGGAAATTGCTACAATTAAAACATCCGATTTTAAAAAGTCTCGTGTGTCTAGATTAGTTGAACTAATATTGATAAGAAATGGTTTGATACCTTTTCGCTGAAGTTCTTTTATTCGATTATTGGAAGTAGTTGAACCATAAACCTCATATCCATTATTGATTAAATGAACAGCTAAAGCTGCTCCAAGCCATCCACATCCTAATATGCTTATTTTTTGATTCAATTTGAGCATATCTTTTTAAATAAAAAACTCACAGCGACTGTAAAAATCATATGTGATTTATTTCTGCCATATAAAATTAGAAAATCCCTACGGTAATCCCGCAAAACTCCGCTTTGAAAAACCACAAAAGAAACATCCGCTCCCTTTCAAAAACAAAAGCGAGCTTTCTTCTTAAATATCTGGATTACCTGCGGTGATCCCTCCTTGCCCGAATTCCGAAACAAAAGCTTTTGATGTCTTTTTTGATGGTTCACTTATTCAAATACATTTGAAACGTTCCCAAAACAAAAAAGCCTGATACTTCGTATCAAGCTTTTGTTTCTTAGTGACCCCGGAGGGATTCAAACCCCCAACCCTCAGAGCCGAAATCTGATGCTCTATTCAGTTGAGCTACGGAGCCTAATGGCGGCGGAGCGAAACTAAATCCCAAAGAATTCAGTCGAACTACGAAGCCGTTAAGAATTCGCAAATATATCATATTTTTACACAATAAAAAGCTTGCTTAACAGTTAAGAAAAACCATGTTGCACAACTTTATAAAATCAACCCTGTTATTACTAGCCCTGGCAGGCTCTTTTATACTGTCCGCCCAAAACATTCCGATCGGCACCTGGCAGGATCATCTACCATACAATGATGCCGTTTCCGTTACCGAAGGTGATGGGATCATCTATTGTGCAACGAACTCCGGCGTGTTTACCTACGACCTCAACGATTTCTCACTCAACAAACTGAACCTGGTAAACGGACTTTCCGATATCGGTGTCAGCAAAATCCGTTTTAATCCATACAACAATCGTGTTGTTGTTGCCTACAAAAACGGCAACATCGATATCATTGATGAAGAAAAGAACATCATCAACTTATCGTTCATCAAAAACAGTAACGTAATCGGCGATAAATCCATCTACGACATTTATATCCTGGGAAAACTGGCCTATTTGTCAACCGGATTCGGTATTGTTGTGCTCGATACGGATAAACTGGAGATTCAGGACACCTACCTGATCGGAAATTTAGGGGGCTATGTGAAAGTAAACGCCGTTACCTTCGACAGCCTGAACATCTATGCCGCAACGGATCAGGGTGTTTACTATGCCGATAAAACGGCTCCGAACCTGGTCGATTACAATGTATGGAGCACGGTTAGCCAACTCGGCGCACAAGCCTATTCCGAAATTGTCTACTTTCAGAAAAAACTACTGGTTGTCTACGACCGGATTTCCCAACCCGATAGCATCTACATTGGTGATTCCGGAAACTGGCAGCCGTTTATCCCTCAGGAAGGAAATGTCAATAACCTGTGCATGATGAATGAATCTTCACTGGCCATCGTTTGGGATTACGGTATTTACTATTACGATCAAAATTTCAACCAATATGGTGATGTTTACCGTGAAAACAGCTGGGAAATCATACGAGGAAAAAACTTTCACTACTGGATTGCCAACGGTGTAAGCGGGCTCATTCACATGATCGATCCCTGGAACCCGGATCTGGATTTCATACACCCCAACGGACCGTCCTCCTCAAAAATATTTGAGATGGATCTCGTAGACGAAGAATTATGGTTTGTTGCCGGAGGTTATAACATCAGCAACAATAACCCCTCTTTTCTGTCTGAATTTTTAGTCAACTATAAAACCGCCGGAAGCTGGAACACTATGGGAAGAACCGTGCCGAATGCTACGGGTGGCAACTTAACCGATGCCGTTTGTGTTGCCATTAACCCGAACAATACTTCCGAAGTCTATTTCGGAGCCTGGGATGCCGGCATGTTTAAGGTAAATAACGGTGTTGTGAGTACGATCTATACGGCCCAGAATTCTAAACTCGACAGCACCTTTTTCGGCACGACCAAAATCGGGGGACTGGAATACGACAACGATGGAAACCTCTGGATCACCAACGCGTTTACCAATAAACCGTTGCATGTTATCACCCCGGAAAACGACTGGTATTCCTATTCCCTGGCTGGGATCTCCTCTTCCGATGCTTACCCCAAGATCATTATCGATGCGAACAATTATAAATGGATGATCTCCCCGAAAAGTAACAAAATTGCCGTTTTTGATGATAACGGAACCTTATCCGACCTGACGGACGACCGGATCACCATCAATACCAACTTCCCCGGTGCTAAAATCTTTTGTATTGTAGAAGACCGTGACGGGGAGATCTGGGTTGGAACCGACGAAGGTGTTGCCGTGTTTTTTAACCCTTCCGACGTGTTCGATAAAACGATTGAGGCGGAACCCATATACATCCAACAAGAAGGTCAGACCCAAATCCTCCTCGAAACAGAATCTGTCAATGCCATTGCGATCGACGGTGCAAACAGGAAGTGGATCGGAACCCAAAGCTCCGGGGTTTACCTGATGAGTGCCGATGGAACCGAACAGGTTGAGCACTTTACGACTGAAAACAGCCCGCTGTTCTCCAACACCATTTATGACATCGGAATCAATCATAAGACCGGAGACATCTACTTCGGAACGGATAAAGGATTAATTTCCTATAAGGGAACAGCCACCGAACCTCAAAGCGATTTTGATGTTTTTGTCTATCCGAATCCCGTAAAACCGGATTATGAAGGTGTAATTGCCATCCGCGGATTAGTAAAGGATACCGATGTGCGCATTACCGATATCTCCGGAAACATTGTTTTTGAAACCACCTCACTGGGCGGACAAGCCATCTGGGACGGAAAAGATTTTCATGGAAATCGCGTACAATCGGGCGTTTACATGGTTTTCAACGGAAGTCCGGAAGGAACCTTAAAAGCCGCTGCAAAAATTCTTTTCCTGAACTGATGCAAGTTACTACTCGGGGCATTGTTATTCATCATATCAAGTACTCGGAAAAAAGCGTTATTGCTAAGGTCTACACCGAAAAATTCGGATTGCAATCCTACCTGGTTCATGGTGTCCGGAATGCCCGCTCAAAAAACAAGGCGGCCTATTTACAACCCCTATCCCTCATCGAAGTAAATGCCATTCACAAAGAAAAAAAAGGTTTACAATCGGTAAAAAGCATCAGCCTGACCAGTAGTTATGCCTCCATTCCATTCCATATCGTAAAAAGTTCGATCGCATTTTTTCTGGCTGAAATCTTACATAAAACCATCAAAGAGGAAGAACCGAATGAAGCCCTGTTCGAGTTCTTGTTTCACGGGTTCCAGCTGCTGGATCTGAGTGGTGAAGAATGCGTTAACTTTCACCTGGTATTTATGGGTAAGTTGTGTAAATACCTTGGGATCGAACCTGGAAAACCTAGCCAGTCACCGGGCGAATTTTACTTCGACCTGCGGGAAAGTTGCTTTCTGGTGTTCCCTCCGGCACATAACGACTACCTGCCCGCCGACCTCAGTGCATTCTTTATTGCCATCATGTCCACTTCGTTAAATGATCTCAACCTCTCGTTGAGTAATTCTGTCCGAAAACAACTTTTAAAGGCTTTTATCGACTATTATCACTTACATTTGAGTAATTTCGGCAATCTGAAATCATTGCCGGTATTAGAAGAAGTACTCCATTGAAAGCCCTAACGCTCATTAAATACATTTGCTTACTCTTCATCCTTTGGTTGAACTGCATCGATGGTTTTACACAAACCGTTAAAGTTCTCGACAAGGAAACCAAAAAACCCATAGCCAATGCCTTTGTTTTCAATATCAACAAACAAGTAACAGCCACCTCCGATTCGATCGGGCAACTTGATATTTCCGGGTTTGCGAAAAAAGACACCCTGGTATTTACACATACGAGCTACCGTAATTTTATGATCCCGAAGATCAACATCGGAAACGCCGTTTACCTGGAAGTCGACATTCAATCCATCCCGGTTATCGACATCATTGCCGGCGAGGATAAGGAAAAAGCCTTGGAAGTCACTTCCACCATCGATAAAATAACCAGAAAAGAAATCCAACTTCAGAACCCGCAAACCTCTGCCGAAATGCTGGAACTC
>JAGQZT010000140.1 GCA_020435335.1 Flavobacteriales bacterium
AAAGGATTTGAAAGTGCAGCCACCATTTCTGCCGATGGCAATACCCTCTTCTTTGCCAGTAGACGGGACGGAGGTCTGGGAGGAAAAGACCTCTACATGACCCGTAAATTACCAAACGGAGAATGGGCGCTTCCTCAGAATCTGGGGGAGACGATCAACACGCCTTATGATGAAGATTTCCCGAACCTGTTTTACGATGGTACTACCCTGTACTTCTCATCGAAAGGTCACAACAGCATCGGTGGCTACGATTACTTCAAAAGCAACTGGGATCCGGAAAACAATACCTGGTCGAAACCGGAAAACCTGGGCTATCCGCTGAACACGCCTTTGGATAACATCTGCATCTCATTCACCGAAGATCAGATTCACGCTTATGTATCTACCTGGAGACCGGACAGTAAAGGCTTTCAGGATATCTACAAGGTAACCTTCAATGAGATTGATAACCGTCAGACTGTGATCAAATCTAAAATATTAAAGGAAGGAAGTACCGAACCCATTACCGATGCCTTCGTGAGTGTGATCGATAACAGAACCCAGGATGAAGTAGGAAATTATACACCAAACCCCAATAACGGAGGATTTGTCATCATTTTAAAACCCGGCAGCTACAACATCCTTGTTGACGCACCCGGTTTTGCCCCTAAAAGCGAAGACATCGTAATTAAAGGTAAAAGTGACTTTGAACCCTTTATGACCAAAGAGTTTATCGTAACACCTTAACGAAGTACTTCCATGAAATTAAAATTATCCAAACCCCTCGCCTTCTTTGACCTCGAAACTACCGGACTGAACATTGCTACGGATCGGATCGTGGAAATTTCCATCGTGAAATTAATGCCGAACGGCGACCGTGAGACGAAAACCAAACTGATTAACCCGACCATTCCCATTTCCAAGGAAGCCGCCGCGGTTCATGGGATTACCGACGAAGACGTAAAGGACAAGGCTACTTTTAAAGAAGTGGCCCATGAGCTCGCTCAGTTCATTGACGGCTGTGACCTGGCCGGATACAATTCCAATAAGTTCGACATTCCGCTTTTAGCCGAAGAGTTTCTTCGTGCCGAGATCGATTTTGATGTTTCGAAGCGAAACCTGGTGGATGTGCAAAACATCTTTCATAAAATGGAGCGCCGTACACTTTCGGCAGCCTATCAGTTCTATTGCGGCAAATCACTCGACAATGCCCACAGTGCCGAAGCAGACACCAGTGCCACCATTGAAATCCTGGAAGCCCAGGTAGAACGCTACGACGAATTGCAATCGGACACGAAATTTCTGAGTGAGTTTTCCCAAATGACCAAGAATGCGGACCTCCTCGGACGAATCGTATACAACAGTAAAGGCGTTGAAGTCTTTAATTTCGGAAAGCACAAAGGCAAACCCGTTGTGGAAGTACTGGAAACAGAACCCGGTTATTACAGCTGGATGATGAATGGTGACTTCCCGCTCTACACCAAAAAAGTGCTTACGGCAATCCGCCTTAAATCCAAGCTCTGATGCTCAGCCCGTTCAGTTACTGGGAAAACAACACGTATTTTACGAACCTCGATCTGATTGTGATCGGAAGCGGCATCGTCGGTCTAAATGCGGCTATCAATTATAAGAAAGCTCATCCTCTTCACAACGTATTGGTTGTGGAACGCGGAATGCTACCCAACGGAGCCAGCACAAAAAATGCCGGATTTGCCTGTTTTGGCAGCCCGAGCGAATTACTGGATGACCTCTCCAACTACTCCGAGCAGGAAGTGTTTTCGCTGGTTGAAAAACGATGGAAAGGTCTTTCGGAACTCCGGCAACTGCTGGGTGATGCCAACATTGATTTTCAAAATAACGGTGGCATGGAACTGTTTACAGCAGACAATCCGTCCCTCTATGAATCATGCCTGGATCAACTCAGTTACCTGAACCGCTCTTTGCAGAACATCATCGGTAACGACATTTACAGCATCGACCAAAACTCCTATGGCTTTCAAAACCTGTCCGGCATCATTAAAAATCGTTTTGAAGGGCAGATCGACACGGGTAAAATGATGCTGACATTAACCCGATATGTTCGGGAACAAGGCATTCACATCCTCAACAACATCCAGGTTTCAGGCATTACCGATGAATCTGACCATGTGCTGGTCCATACCGAATCCGTCGGAGACCTCAGGGCCGGAAAAGTGATTGTTGCCACCAACGGTTTCGCTAAAAGTTTGCTGCATATCGATGTTGAACCGGCACGCGCCCAGGTACTCATCACCAAACCCCTGGAAAAAGTTCCGTTTCAAGGTACTTTTCATTACGACAAAGGTTATTACTACTTCAGAAACATTCATAACCGCGTGCTCTTTGGCGGCGGACGGAATCTTGATTTCAAAACAGAAAATACCACCGATATGGTGACGACGCCTCTGGTGATGAATGAGCTGGAACGCTTATTGAAAACGGTTATCTTACCCGGCACACCACACGAGATCGACTATAGCTGGGTTGGAATCATGGGAGTCGGAAACACCAAAACAGCCCTGGTAAAACCCTATTCCGAGAATGTGATATGCGCCGTTCGGATGGGTGGTATGGGTGTAGCTATCGGAGCATTAATTGGCAAAGAAGCAGCCGAATTATTAAATTAGCCCCATGAAAATCATCTGCATCGGAAGAAACTACATCAATCATGCGAAGGAACTCAACAACCCCGTTCCTACGGAACCCGTATTTTTCTGTAAACCCGATACGGCCATCCTACCCAAAAAGAATCCTTTTGTATACCCTGGCTTCAGTAAAGACATCCACCACGAGGTGGAAATTGTAGTTCGCATTAACCGGCTGGGAAAACACATCGAAGAAAAATTTGCTCACAAATATTACAATGAGATCGGGATCGGGGTTGACTTTACTGCCCGTGATGTGCAACAACAATGCAAAGAAAAAGGCCTCCCCTGGGAAAAAGCCAAAGCATTCGACGGTTCTGCTCCGGTTAGTCCATTTATCGACATCAGTAAATTCAACGACCTGAACAACCTGAATTTCAGCCTGCAGGTAAACGGTGAAACCCGACAGTCGGGCAATACCGGTGACATGATCTTTAACATCGATCGGATCATTGCCTACGTATCTCAATTCTTCACCTTAAAAATCGGCGACCTGATCTTTACCGGAACTCCCGAAGGTGTTAGTCCTGTTCAGATTCACGATAAGATCGATTGCTTCATTGAAGATCAGAAACTACTTAGTTTTTCTGTTAAATAATCCGGTAACTGATAATAATTACCCCCTGAATTTAGTTATTGAAACTGAGACATGTCATGAATTCATTGAAGGATTATCCTGACATTTGTCGAAACTAAACCCGATCATTTGTTACGCTGCCTCTACATTTCCGTGTTCCTGCTGTTCAGCTTCCCGGCTTTATCACAACAGATTTACCAGCAATCCTTATTGCTGATGGGTAGCAGCTTTACCATAACTGTGGTTGACGAAGATTCGGTTTCCGCGAATCAACATATTCATACTGCCATTCAGGAAATAAAGCGCATCGAAAAAGTAATTTCTTCCTGGGATGCAAAGAGCGAAACATCCCGGATCAATCAAAATGCGGGCATCCAACCCGTTCAGGTAAGTGAAGAACTCTACCGGTTAATCGAACGCTGCATAGCTATCTCCAAACTGACCGACGGTGCTTTTGACATCACCTATGCGTCGATGGACAAAATCTGGAAGTTTGACGGAAGCATGACTGCTATGCCTGATGAAACAACCATCGAGGCCTCCGTAGCAAAAGTAGGCTTTCAGCACATCGAACTCAACGAACAGGAACATGCCGTATTTCTTACTCAAAAAGGGATGAAAATCGGTTTCGGAGGAATCGGAAAAGGATATGCCGCCGACCAGGCCAAAGCGTTACTGATCGCAGCCGGCGTTGAAGCCGGCATCATCAATGCTTCGGGCGACATGAACACCTGGGGCGAGCAACCCAACGGAAAAGACTGGGAAGTGGGCATCACCAATCCGTTCGACAAGCAAAAAGTGTACGGTACCTTTCCGATTCATAACAATGCGGTGGTTACTTCGGGCAATTATGAAAAATATGTTGAATTCAATGGTAAAAGATACACCCACATCATTGACCCGCGAACCGGATATCCGGCAACAGGCATCATCAGCGCTACTGTGTTTGCCCCGAAAGCGGAGCTGGCCGACGCATTGGCAACTTCGGTTTTTGTGATGGGCATTGAAGTAGGTTTGGATCGAATCAATCAACTCCCGGAAATAGAATGCATCCTGATCGATGAACAGGGTAAAATTCATTGTTCCAGGGGCATACAACTCACTAATTTATGAGAAAAGCAATTGTATACATCGGCGCACTCCTCATCCTCAGTTCCTGCACGGTTGTGAAAGAGTTTGAGAAAGTGTTCATCAACGATCCCGACATGGCATTGGAATCAAAGGGTGTCGACCGTTTTAAAAGTAATTTCCACAGTTATCGTGAAGCCGCTTCCGGAGGAAACGGTGGTAAAACAGGAGGAGGATGCGGATGCAATTAAACCATTTAAAAACAGGTCTGCTCCTATTGCTGATCAGCATCAGCTTTCAGGCATTTACGCAATTCACCGTAGTCAATGACTCCGTGCTGGACCAACCGGACACGACTTACAAGAAAAGGGTCTTGGAACATGCCGAAATCAGTATCCTCAACAGCCTTTACGGGCAACAGGGAAACAATGCCGCTACGAGTGGAGGAATCGGCACCGAAAAACTGATGGATGTAACACCAACCATCGTAGTTTCCATTCCGCTTAACGATGATGATGTGTTGAGTGTTGATGCCGGTATCTCGGCCTACACTTCGGCTTCCTCCAGCAACATCAACCCTTTCGACGGAAGAATAACAGACCCGTTTCAGGCTTCCTCGGGAGCATCTTCCGGCGATGTATGGATGAATGTTACGGCAACTTATGCCCACAGCTCCGACGACCGAAACAAGATCTGGTCGGCCAAAACTTCCGTATCGAACGAATTTGATTATTTCTCTGTCGGATTCGGTGGCGGTAAAGCCTGGCTATTTAACGAAAAAAATACGGAATTCAGCATTCATTCCTCCATCTACCTCGACCAATGGAAAACAATCTATCCCGTAGAATTGAGGCCGAACCGGAATGACACTACCCGCTACAAGATCGAAGACAATGGAACGATCAATTACGAGGACGACGAGCATCATTTTAACATTAATGATTATGTGATTACGGGAGACACCAATTACAATCCTGTGTTCAGCCCGTTTAAAAGTAAGGGGCGCAACTCCTATTCCGTAACTGTTGGCTTTTCACAGGTGTTGTCTAAAAAAGTGCAGTTTTCCATCAGTAACGATGTGATCTACCAGCAAGGACTGTTATCTACGCCATTCCATCGCATCCATTTTGCCGATGTAAACAACTCCTACATTGAAGGTTATCACCTGGCCGATGATGTAGAACGTATGCCGGATACCCGCATCAAATATGCCCTGGGAACCCGCTTTAACGTCTATTTAAGTAAAACATTCGTATTGAGGACTTTCTACCGCTATTACATCGACAGCTGGAAGATCGGAGCCCACACGGCAAGTCTGGAGCTACCAATCCGCTTGTCGGATAAATTCTCCCTGGTACCGAGCTATCGGTTCTACACGCAGTCGGCTACGGAGTATTTTGCGCCTTACGACACGCATTTGTCAACCGAGAAGTATTACACATCCGATTATGACTTATCGAAGTTTTCTTCAAATCAATTCGGAATGGGCATTTCGTACACCGATGTGATGACCAAAGCCCACATTTGGAAGCTCCGCCTGAAAAGTATCGACCTGCAGGCGAACAACTACCGGAGGAACACTTCCTTCCGGGCGTTTTTAGTGGCCTTTGGCGTGAAGTTTATCGTAGATTGATTACTGGTTTCCGAGAATCAATGGCATACCGTCTTTATCCCCTACCACAACCACTTTGGTATTGGGCGACTTAGCCAGTTCCAGCGTAGCTTCGATCCCTTTTTCCTTCAGAATATTGGGGGTTAATGAAGCGTTCAGAATCCGGTTAGCGTTGGCTTTACCCTCTGCCGCGATACGGATACGTTCCGCTTCTTTCAGCTCTTTCTGCAATTTAAACTCATACTCCAACGAAGCCTGCTCTTGCTTCAACTTGTTTTCGATCGCAGCCTTGATGGTTGGGGGCAAAGTAATATCCCGAACCAGTACCGCATTTAACTGAACATATTCTTTATCTAAAATCTTTTTAGTTTCCTCGAAAATCTCCGTTTGAATAGCATCCCGTTTACTGGAATAAATCTCTTCCGGCGTATATCTCCCGATCACACTTCTGCTCGCAGAACGAACGGCAGGACGCACAACCCGTTCCAGATAATCCTGACCTTTTTCCTGATGCAGCTTCGGCAAGTCTGTCCGCAGGGGCTGGTACCAGGACGAAACTTCCAACGAAATTTCAAGTCCGTTTGAAGAAAGAACCGCCATGGCCTCCATCACTTCTTGTTGCCTGATCTCGTAAATGATCATCTTGTTCCACGGTGCGATCAAATGCCAACCTTCACCATAAGTATGTTCTGTCTCAACACCATCTCCAAAAGTTCGGAACAAAACACCTCCCTGACCGGCACCAATAGTCACCGAGCTTTTCCACATCATCACAAGAAAAATAACTCCTAATATTATTGACAGGATAATGCGCTTTCCGGATTTTGGAAATTGAGGCATGTCCATTTGTTCAAAATCAGCCATATAAAATTCATTTAAGGTTTAAGGTTCAAAGGTAGGTTTTTTTAAACAGATGGAAAGTTGCAAAGCGAGATCCTTAAGAGAAACTACAAATCACAAACTACAAATCACAAACCCCAAACTTTACAACTTCACAACTTTACAATTTCACAACTTACTCTTTCCTGTCAATTTAACATAATAATTGATTTTTTTCTGCCATTTTTTCCTGGATTTGGAGTTGGAATCGATTTTGATGCCTGGAAATCGAACTAAAACTTAGGCAACATGAACTTAAATAATTTTACCATCAAGTCGCAGGAAGCTATACAGCAAGCCCAGCAAATTGCCATGGGCCTTCAACATCAAAGTATAGAAACCGGGCATATCCTTAAGGGAATCTTTGAAGTGGACGAGAACGTAACGCCGTTCATCCTTCAAAAATTAGGACTCAATTTGACTGCCTTGAAACAGGCCATCGACAAGATTGTAGAAGGCTATCCGAAAGTTTCCGGAGGTAATCAGTATTTATCCCAAAACGCGAATAAAGCACTTCAAAAAGCAAGTTCTTTATTGAAAGAGTTCAATGACGAATACGTCTCGATCGAACACTTACTGATCGGGTTATTAAGTACCGGCGATACCATTTCTCAGGTTTTGAAAGACAGTGGTGTAAAAGAAAAAGAGTTGAAAGCTGCCATTCAGGAACTGAGAAAAGGAGGCAACGTGACTTCTCAAAGCCAGGAGGAACAATACAATGCGCTGAAAAAATACGCCAAAAACCTCAATGCACTCGCCAAGGAAAACAAACTGGATCCGGTGATCGGCCGGGATGAAGAAATCAGACGGGTGCTCCAGATCCTTTCCCGAAGAACCAAAAACAACCCGATCCTGATCGGCGAGCCGGGTGTGGGTAAAACGGCCATAGCCGAAGGACTGGCTCACCGGATTATCAGCGGTGATGTTCCCGAAAACTTAAAAGAAAAACAAATTTTCTCGCTCGACATGGGAGCGCTGATTGCCGGCGCGAAATACAAAGGGGAATTTGAAGAACGCCTCAAGGCCGTGGTGAAGGAAGTGATCAGTGCCGAAGGCGACATCGTACTCTTTATCGACGAGATCCACACCCTGGTTGGTGCCGGAGGTGGTGAAGGCGCCATGGATGCGGCCAACATCCTGAAACCGGCTCTGGCCCGGGGAGAACTTAAAGCCATCGGCGCTACCACGCTGAATGAATACCAAAAATATTTCGAAAAAGACAAAGCGCTGGAACGACGCTTCCAAAAGGTGATGATCGACGAACCTTCCACGGAAGATGCCATATCCATCCTCCGCGGGATCAAAGAGAAATATGAGAATCACCACAAGGTGCTCATCAAAGATTCGGCGATCATTTCGGCCGTAGAATTATCTCAACGCTATATTTCGGATCGCTTTCTGCCGGATAAGGCCATCGACCTGATCGACGAAGCAGCCTCCAAACTGCGCATGGAGATCAACTCCAAGCCGGAAGCGTTGGATGAGATCGAACGTAAGATCATGCAACTCGAAATCGAACGGGAAGCCATCAAGCGGGAAAAGGACGATAAGAAACTGGCCAAGATCAATGAAGAATTAGCCAACCTCAACGAAGAAAAGAACAGCCTGAGTGCCAAATGGCAGGCCGAAAAAGGTGTGGTGGAGCACATCCAGCACACCAAAGAATCGATCGAAAACCTGAAATTTGAAGCCGAACAGGCCGAACGGAACGGCGACTTCGGTAAAGTAGCCGAAATCCGTTACGGTAAAATCAAGGAAGCTGAAGAAGCACTCGAAAACTACAAACAGGATCTGAGTGAAATTCAGGCCAACTCCAAGATGATCAAGGAAGAAGTAGGCACCGAAGAAATTGCCGAGGTCATTTCGAAATGGACCGGGATTCCGGTCTCGAAAATGATCGAAAGTGAGCGGGAGAAACTCCTCCGACTGGAAGACGAGCTCCACAAGCGCGTAGTGGGTCAGGAAGAAGCCATCAGTGCCGTAGCGGATGCTGTTCGCCGAAGCCGTTCCGGTTTACAGGATGAGAAAAGACCGATCGGATCTTTCATTTTCCTGGGAACCACCGGAGTGGGTAAAACCGAATTGGCCAAAGCCCTCAGTGAGTTCCTGTTTAACGATGAAAATGCCATGACCCGCATCGATATGAGCGAATACCAGGAAAAACACTCCGTTTCCAGGTTGCTGGGAGCGCCTCCGGGGTACGTAGGCTACGACGAAGGCGGTCAGCTGACCGAAGCGGTTCGCAGAAAACCATATTCGGTCATCCTGCTGGACGAGATCGAGAAAGCCCATCCCGATGTATTCAACATCTTACTTCAGGTGCTGGACGACGGCCGGTTGACCGACAACAAAGGTCGTGTGGTGAACTTCAAGAATACAATCATCATCATGACCTCCAACATCGGGTCGCACATCATTCAGGAAAGCTTCGAGAATTTGGGAGAAGTAGACCGGGATAGCATCATTGAACGCACGAAGCTGGAAGTATTCGGACTGCTGAAAAAGACCATGCGCCCGGAGCTGCTGAACCGGATCGACGAGACCATCATGTTCACTCCGCTGTCGCGTAATGACATCCATAAGATCGTTCGGATGCAACTGAACGGACTGGCCGACATGCTGAAAAAGAACGACATCAAGCTGAGCTATACCGAAGAAGCCGTTGACCAGATAGCCACCATGGGGTACGACCCACAATTTGGAGCGAGGCCGGTAAAACGGGTAATCCAGAAAAATGTACTCAATCAATTGAGTAAGGAAATCCTGGCCGGAAAAGTGAAGTCGGATTCAGAAATTTTGCTGGATCAGTTCGAAGGACAGTTCGTTTTCCGAAACCCGAAAGAGAAAGCCGGATCGAACTGATCCGGTATAAATCGAAAGAGAACTGACGGACATCAGTTGATAGCTGGAATAGTTTTGAAACCTTTGTGAGAAATAAAACCATACTTATGAAAATACACATTGACGACTCCAAGAGCATTGCACAAATTCAACAGGAATTTTTGGATGCTTTCAAATACCTGAAAATCGAATTCTTTGCCAAACCGCATGGCGAAGGCGAATCTTCTCCAAAAAAAGACTTGCTGGACGGCAACAAGAAACTAAGTGACATTCGTACAGTACACAATGAAGGTGATATATCCATTACCAAAGCGATGACGGTAAACCAGGTGGAACAGGCTTTCGAAGATAATTTCGGCATTCATGTGCAATTGTTTCGCAAACAAAATGAGAGCTGGTTAATGACGTCCACAACCGACGAATGGACCTTAGCCAAGCAGATCGAAACGGCTGAGTTTATGGAAACTCCGGCTGAAGATTAAAGATTGATCACCAATCCATCATGAGCTATCCGGATGTATT
>JAGQZT010000141.1 GCA_020435335.1 Flavobacteriales bacterium
CTGGTTGAACTTTAACGAACGCGTACTACAGGAAGCCATGGATAAAACCAATCCGCTGCTCGAACGTTTGCGTTTTCTCGGGATTTATTCCAATAACCTCGATGAATTCTTCCGGGTTCGGGTAGCGACCAATAAACGGTTGCTCGATATCAAAGCACCGGTTGTTAATCCGATCGATGATCCCGCCAAGGTGCTGAAACAGATCAACGACCGGATTGTCGGACTCCAGAACGAGTTCGAGAAAGTGTACCAAAAACTACTCGTGGAGCTTAAAAAAGAAAGCATCCACATCGTTAACGACAAGGAATTTCTGCCGCAGCACATCGATTTCATTGAAGACTATTTTGAAGAGAAAGTACTTCCTACGCTGGTTCCCATCATGCTCAAAGGGGATAACTTTCCTAAATTAAGCGGCAGCAGCATCTACTTTGCCATTAAACTCACCGATGCCAACAAGCAGGTCGATTATGCGATCATGGAGATTCCTTCCCGCGTCATTTCACGCTTTATCGTGTTGCCCAAAGTGGAAAAGGCGGATTATGTGACCCTCCTGGATGACGTGATCCGATTCAAGTTAAACGACATCTTTTCCATCTTCAACTACAAAAAGATCGAAGCATTTACGGTAAAAGTAACCCTCGATGCGGAACTGGATATCGATGACGACATCTCGAAAAGCAACATCGATAAACTTTCCAAAAGCATTAAGCAACGAAAGACCGCTCAACCGGTCCGGTTTATATACGACAAGACCATACCGAAAGACTTGTTGGATTATATCCTACAGCAGATTCAGCCGTCTCAGACCGATAGTATCATTCCTGCCGGACGTTACCACAATTTCAAGGATTACATCAACTTCCCGAATATCGGTACCCGGAAACAAAACTATTTACCCATGCCTCCGCTGGAGCATCCTAAATTGAAAGGCAAGGTCAGCATCCTGAAAGAGATCAGCGAACAGGATATTATGCTCAATTATCCGTATCAATCCTTCAATCACATCATTAACCTGCTCCGCGAAGCGGCTATCGACCCTCATGTGCAATCCATAAAAATGAACCTGTACCGGGTAGCACGAAACTCCAAAATCATCCATGCACTCATCAATGCAGCCAAAAACGGGAAGAAAGTAACGGTAATCGTAGAGCTTCGTGCCCGTTTCGACGAGGAAGCCAATATTTACTGGGCCAATAAACTGCAGGATGAAGGGGTTAAGGTGATCTTCGGGATTCCCGGATTGAAAGTTCATGCCAAACTGATCCTGATTACCCGTAAGGAAGGCGATAAAACGGTTAAATACGGACACGTCGGAACCGGTAATTTTCACGAAGGAAATGCGGCCATCTATACGGATACATCGCTGCTCACAACCCATCCGGGCATTACGAACGAGATCAACAAAGTGTTCCGGCTGTTCAAAAACATCTATGAACGGCCTTCATTTAAACACCTGATCGTTTCTCCGTTCAACGCACGCCGGAGAATTAATGCGATGATCGACAACGAGATCAAAAATGCCAAAGCAGGGAAGGAGGCTTACGTTATTATCAAGCTGAACAACCTGGTTGATCAAACCGTAATCAAAAAATTATACAAGGCCAGCAACAGCGGTGTAAAAGTGAAACTCATCGTACGCGGAATCTGTTCCCTCATTCCCGGCGTGAAAGGCTTCTCCGAAAATATTGAGGTGATCAGCATTGTTGACCGATTCCTGGAACACAACCGCCTGTTTGTTTTCTGCAATAATGGCGATGAGTTGTACTACCTGGCTTCAGCCGATTGGATGAGCCGAAACCTGGATCTGCGGATCGAAGTAGCTTGTCCGGTGTACGATGTGAACACAAAGACGATTATTCGGAAAATACTCAATTTCCAGCTGACTGATAACACCAAAGCCCGTTGGGTAAACCACCCGAAGATCAATACGTATAAACGAACAAAATCCAAAGTGCCGGTTCGTTCTCAGGTGGCTATCTACAACTATTTAAAAAGCAAAATTAAGTAGCAGGCACAAAAATATTTTGTAGCTTTAAGGCGTGAGATTCGCCGCGATTGATATAGGTTCCAATGCCGTGCGCATGTTGTTTTGCGACGTGTATCCTTACCAAAACGACTACGTCATCAAAAAAACATCCCTGGTCCGTCTGCCCATTCGTTTGGGAGAAGACGTGTTCATTCACAAGGTCATTTCCGATACGAATATCCGCAAACTGGCTGAAGCAGCCACAGCCTTCAAAAACCTGGTTCAGGTGTACGATGCTGTCGATTTTCGGGTATGTGCTACCTCGGCCATGCGTGAGGCCGAGAACGGGCAGGAAGTCATTAAAGTGATCAAACAACACGCAGGGATTCAGGTCGACATCATCGATGGAGAAACCGAAGCGGAATTGCTTTATCAAACCCACGTTGCCGAGAAGATCGATAAGGATGGAACTTTCCTGTACATGGATGTAGGAGGAGGAAGCTCGGAATTCACCCTGTTCTGTAAAAATGAAAAGGTAAAATCCAAATCCTTCCGGATTGGAACGATTCGCCTTAAGAATGATCTGGTACAGGAAGAGACCTGGAACGATATGAAAAAATGGTTGAAAAAGATCCGGGAAGAATACCGTCCGACCATGATCATCGCCACCGGTGGGAACATCAATAAATTGTATAAGCTCTGTGGGTTAAAGGATTACAAGCCTTTCGAATACGAAGAGCTGAAACAAATGAACAAGTTCATCGAAAAGTATAGTGTGGAAGAACGGGTAGAAAAGCTGGGATTGAAACCCGATCGCGCCGACGTGATTACCCATGCTGCAAAAATCTACCTCACCGCCATGAAATCGGTTGACGTCAAGGAGTTGTTCGTGCCCAAGGTCGGCCTGGCCGACGGCATCATCTACGAGCTTTATCAAAAGCACGTACTCGAAAGCATTCAGAAAGAAATTCTTTAAATTTCGGTGTTCCCTTACGGGAAAATACGAGCCATTTAAATGGAATGGAATCTTAATTTTGAGGAATCACTAAACGAACTAAACCATGAAAAAGCAATTCCTTCTGGCGATAGCAGTAGCTACTTGTACCGGATTAGCAGCGCAGGATTTCGATTATCAACCCGGTCAGGTTGGTAACCACCAAATTATAACCTATACACAGTTCACGTTATCATACAACGAGGAGCATGAGCAGGCCGACTGGGTGGCTTACGAACTTACGGCCGGGGAAGTGTCAGCAGAAATGGATCGATGCGATTGCTTTGCAACCGATCATAATGTAACTTCGGGTTCATCTACGGAAAAAGATTATGGTTCTACAGGGTTTGATAAAGGACATTTATGTCCGGCGGCGGATAACAACATGTCGGAAGAAGCCAATCAGGAATCTTTTTTGATGTCGAACATGAGCCCTCAACTCCCGCAGTTTAATCGGGGAATCTGGGCGGATTTGGAGCATTGGGTGCGGCAACAAGCCAAGGAACATAAAAAGATTTATGTGGTAACAGGACCTGTATTCGTTAACAACCTGGGAACCATGTCCGATAAAAAAATTACGATTCCAGGGTACTTTTACAAAACCATATTGAGGTTCGACGGTAAAACGGTAAAAACCATCGCCTTCTTATTGCCACATGTAGGAGCCGTGGGGAAACTGAAAGATTATGTGGTGGCCGTTAATTCAGTAGAAACCTTAACCGGAATCGATTTTTACCCGGTATTGAATAACTCCGTAGAAAACAAAGCCGAATCTCAGATAGAGCTTAAAACCTGGGGTTTTTAATGTCACTAAAAGAAGATCAGGAGAACAAAAAAAAGGAGCCTTTTGAGCTCCTTTTTTTATGATGGTTCTAATGGATTATTTCTTAAAAATATATCGGGTAATAAAAATCCCTTTTCCGTCATCTTTACCGGCATCACTTTCCACACCGCTCACAACAGTTAACAGTTCCCAGCCTTGCTGAGCCATTTCATTCAGCTTGGAGGAGATCATCGCATCGTTGGAAGCAATGTTCTGGAAGTTCAGTCCCACACCACTGTAAAAGTTCAGCATTTTGGTTTCGGCTAACTGGTCTACCTTAGCATCCCCACGTTTAATTTTTCCCTGGTCACTGTCTTTTCCGTCAGTTCGTTCGGTGGTAAATTGGTTGTAATCGATATCCGATTTGGCTTCGATCATTCTCGAACGGCCAATACCCATCGGAACAATGGATTCTACGGTTGTGATTACTTTGTACTGTACTTGTGCTGTTAGCTCCGTGAAGCCTAGTCCGGCCAGGATTGCGAGTAAAAAGATTCTCTTCATAATTTAGGTTTTGTGATTTATAATGGGTCTGTTGAAGCAATAATTGTTCCAAATCAGGAAAGTTGATCCACTTTTTCGGTAATCCGTTCCGGATATACGGCCAGAGCCTGATTCAAACACTCCAGTGCGTTTTGCAGGGACTCCTTGTTCAGTACATAAGCAATACGGACTTCTCGTTCACCCAATCCTTTGGTGGCGTAAAAACCGGCTGCAGGCGCCAGCATCACCGTTTGATTGTTGTATTCGAACTCTTCCAGTAACCACTGGCAGAATTTCTCGGCATTTTTAACCGGCAATTCGGCAATGGCATAGAATGCACCGCCTGGTTTCGGACATTTTACACCTTCAATTTGATTTAATCCTTCAATCAATACATCTCTGCGTTCAACATAGGTGTCAATCACCTCGTCAAAATAGGATTGAGGGGTATTTAATGCAGCTTCACTGGCTATCTGACCCAATGTAGGAGGACTTAACCGGGCTTGTGCATACTTTAAAGCAGTGGCAATCAATTGCTTGTTCTTGGAAATCAAACACCCGATCCGGGCACCACACATGCTGTAACGCTTGGAAACGGAGTCAATCACAATGGCATTCTCTTCAATGCCCTCTAATTGAAATACAGAAACGTGTTGCTTCCCGTCGTAACAAAATTCACGGTAAACCTCATCGGCAATCAGGTAAAGGTCATATTTTTTAACCATATCACGTAAGGTTTCCAGTTCCTCTTTGGAGTATAAATACCCGGTAGGATTTCCCGGATTACAAATGAGGATGGCCTTAGTTTTGTTCGTGATCAGTTTCTCAAAATCAGCGATCGGTGGTAAAGCAAATCCGGTATCGATGGATGAGGTTACCGGTACGATATTCACGCCGGCCGTTGTGGCAAAACCATTGTAATTTGCATAAAATGGCTCCGGAATGATCACTTCGTCGCCCTCATTCAAACACGAATTGAACGCAAACAATAACGCTTCAGATCCTCCGGTAGTCACCAAAATATCATCCGTGGTAATGTTGAAGCCATGCTTGTTGTAATAGTTTACCAAATTGGTCCGGTATCCTATGCCTCCAGCTGAATGACTGTATTCTATTACCTCACGATCCATAATTTTAAGCGCATCCAAAGCCACTTCAGGTGTTTTGATATCCGGTTGACCAATATTCAAATGGTAAACCGTTCTTCCTTTTTGTTTCGCCGCTTCTGCATAAGGCACCAATTTTCGGATCGGTGATTCCGGCATCGCAATTCCTCTATTTGATAATTCAGGCATTTTTATTATTTTTAGTGAGTATCAAAAATACGAAAGAACTTTTATTTACAACCCCAATTTTTAGACATTTCCATGACAGTATTCAATAGTCATAATGCCGATAACATTGAGATCAGACCCCGGTTTAAACTGATTTCTGTCCGTTCAAACGAAGAAGTATTGGATAAGATAGAGGAGGCTCTTCCCAAACAAAAAGAGGTACTGGGGCAGCGCAGTAAAAACCACATTTTTTTACGTATCCCCGAGAAAAAACAACACTACTGGTCACCTTTCATGGAAGTGGTAGTCGATAAGTATTACGACAACGAAGAAATGGCATACATCAGATGCATTCTGGGACCCAAACAATCGATTTGGGTGATGTTGGTCTTCTTTTACATCTTTATCGGTGTGTTGGCCTTGTTCGGTGGGATGTATGGGTTGGTAAAGTGGAACCTGGGTAAGGAAACCATCTTCATCTGGGCTTTTCCGGTAGCATTTGTCTTGTTCGGAATCATCTACGGTACCGCCAAATACGGTCAACGAAAAGGCCGGGATCAGATGCTATACCTGGTTAGTTTCCTCTATCATGCGATTGACGACGAAAAAATGGAGCGACTTTAGTAACTTCGTCCTCATGAGGATGATGAGATATGCCAGAAGTTTTCTTTTCCTGTTGGTATTGATTCCTATCGGGATGAAAGGGCAGCAGTCGCCCCTCACGATGAAAAATTCCGAGTTCAAACTCAGTTGGCTGAGCCCGATCCACACCGAGAAAGAAGTGGGACTCTATGATAAACTGGAGTTTGGGATCCGGCTTAAAGATGAGGTAAATAAACAAATAGAACTGTTTATAGCCGACCAAAAGCAAGGGTTGAACCCCTTCGACCCGAAAGCCATCAACGTGCAAATGACTTTTTATTCGCCCGACAATGATGAACGGAAAGTTTATGCCTTCTACTACAAAGATTATAAACGTGACCAAACTACCTGGACCGAACAACCAACCGAATTCAATTGGCGGATTCGCTTCGCTCCCGATCAACTGGGCCGCTGGAAATTCATTCTGAAAATCTTTATCAGGGGAGAGGAAGTAGCCTCCATCGGCTCAAAATTCCTTTGTGTACCTTCCAACAGTAAAGGGGTGGTTAAGCGAAATTACAAAGGCGACGAAACCGATCGCTACCTCTATTTAAGTGAGACCAAATCAACCTTTTTTACCATTGGTCACAACATCGCTCATTCCGCCTATTACAAGCTTACTCCGGAAAAGGCACTCCGCCATCAACAATGGCTCAAAGAACTCGCCGATAATGGTGGGAACTTTTTTCGCCTCGAACTGGGTGCACCCAATGGGTTGCCAGATTGGGGTGATTATATGGATTATTCATTGAAAATGCCCCAAATGTGGGAGTTTGATCAATTGACGGAATATGCCCGGGAGCGTGAGCTGTATTTCATTCTCTTCAGGCATCATACCGAAATGATGCAAGGGGAAGACTGGGATGTAGCTAAATGGGATAACAATCCTTACAAAAAAGGGTTTGATCTGAAAAGCCGCCGGGAATACTTTGAGCGGGAAGATGTGCTGGAATGGCAAAAGAATGCATTGCGTTATATTTTTTCACGCTGGGGGTACAATACGAGCCTGGCTTTCTATGAATACCAGGAGATCGATAACTGGTTGTCCGACCTCAAAAAAGAGAGCGGGCTCAATGATGCCGAAGCACTCCGGATTTTTACCACCTGGTACACAAAACAACGGGATTACATCAGATACGATCTGGAATACAATCCGCTCTTTATCAATACGTATGCGACTACTCCGGATTTGGAGTTAAACAATAAAAACAAATACCTGTTCTATCATTCGGATGTGATCGGTTTTCATAAATACGGGCAGGATAAAGACATCAATTACAACAGTAAATTTGACAAAGCGGAAGAGTTTTTTAAGGTGTGGAAAAAACCTGTTTTTGTGGAAGAAATGGGCCTGAGTGCCGGTGGGAATACCGATTTCCTGCCTTTGTACAAGTGTTCGGGTGTCGAGTTTCATAACTCCATCTGGTCGACTGCATTTATGGGGACGGCGGGCATTGGTATGAACTGGTGGTGGGACAGAGGTCTCCATGATTTCGGACATGTTAAAGATTACAAGGCTCTGAAAATGTTTTTCGATAAGGAACCACTCGAAGAGGAAAAGTATGTGCCGCAGAAATGGCATAACACGCTATCCCTGAACCGCGCCATGCTCGAAAACTACGTTCTGGTGAACAGCAAACAAACCAAATGCATCGGTTGGGTACACAATGCCTCCCACTACTGGCGTAATGTGGAATCCGACTGCCTGAATGAACTGGTGAACGACGGAAAGTTTAAAGAGCCTTATCAGTTGCAGGATGGTTTTGTATTGGGAAAAGAAAATAGGGGAACCGATTTTTCGGGTAAAAAGGATAATTATACTTCTAAAGGCGGATCGACCAACATTGAAGACAAAAGTTTTGAGATCGGTGGACTAAAAGCAGGCGGTTTGTTTTCGAAGCGGAAGTGGTATCAGATCACCTTTTATTCTACAAAAGACGGGTCATCCATCCAAACGGATAAGCTGAACACCAACATTTGGGGGAAATTAAAACCCGATTTTCCAGGAGGAAAGGATTTCGATTATGCCTATAAGATTACCTATTTGGGAGAAGGGAAAAAACCTTAAGGATTTTTCTTGCCATCCTTGTAGCGCTCCTTTGTGGCATCCGTGGCCTTAACCACACCTTTGAAGATTATTTTTTCGTTGATGGATTGCGAATCCATGAAGTCAGATGTGAATTGAAGCATAACTTCCCTTTGCTGATAACCGATCTTGTCGTTCGTATTAAACAAAACCACAACACTATCCCGTGCACCACCGGCTATATTAGTTTCGGGAATTACAACTTCCGTACAGGAACAATCCACTTGAGGAGGAACGATGCTTAATACATGTTTACCCAGATTACGGAAATAATAAGTTAACCGAACTGCTTCACCTTCTTGTACCTTGCCAAAGGATAAGGCCTTCTTTTCAAATTTAACCGGCGAAGTTTGAGCAAAAGAAAAACCTGCTACCAGAATAAGTAGCAGGTTTAAACTTAATTTGAAAAGGTAACTTTTCATTAATATCAATAACCTATAAAAGATATTAATTCTCTACCGGAGCACCCGTGTTCTCTTTTACAGGAGATGTTTGTGGTGCGATGATCTTCCCTTTGATGCGAACCACTTTGGTGGCTTCGGATGCATTGGAAGTGATAGTTACCGACTTGTTGATCGCTCCTAAACGTTTTGTGTCATATTTTACTTTGATCACAGAGCTCTCACCCGGTTTGATTGGCTCTTTTGGCCAGGTTGGCACCGTACACCCGCAGCTACCTCTTGCATTTGAGATAATTAACGGTTCTTTACCGGTATTGGTAAATTTAAATTCCCTCACACCGTCAGCTCCTTGCTCAATGGTACCGTAATCAACAACTTCAGATTCAAAAGTCATTACAGGAGCATTAGGATTTTGAACAACCGCATCGGCTGGGGTAGTCTCCTGAGCTGTAACAACTCCGGCTCCCATCAACGCAAAAAGTCCAAATGCTAATAATACTTTTTTCATGATTTTTGGTTTTTAATTAATTTGTTAGACAAACATAGTCATTATTTCAGTGGCAATTTTTTCGTTAACACTTCTTTAACAAAGTTGAAAAGTCAGCCGGTTCAAAGAAACGAAAACTATGCCAAATTAATCCGCTTGCATGATTGCATCTTTTTTTTCGGGACTGGTAGCCGGAGCGACAACAGTTCCCTTGATGCGTAGAACCAGGCCGGGACGTTCATCATTGGAAATAATCGTCACCGACTTGTTGATCGGGCCCAAACGCTTTGTGTCATATTTCACCTTAATGTCGGCACTTGCTCCGGGTAAGATAGGTTCTTTCGGAAAAGAAGGGACCGTGCAACCACACGTTTTCTGTGCTTCGGTAATGATCAATGGCGCATTCCCATTGTTCGTAAAGTGAAACTCCCGCTCACCATTGCTTCCTTGTTCTACCGTACCGTAATCCAGCACCTCGGTTTCAAATACCATCTTGGGCTTTTTTTCTGTTAATGCAGTTTCCTGCTGAGCTATCCCTATTTTTCCAAATAAGAAAAATGGAAGTAGATAAATCATTTTTTTCATAGTTCTATAATTTTTTGATGAATAATGCCCAAAGCTATTTGGTGAATTGTTAGTAAAATGTTAATTAACAACTGGTTAACGCTTCTATAACAAAGTTTTAACAATTTCCATTTTATCGATCCAGGCCTTGAAATTTATTCCATTAAGCCTATCTTTGCGGACTCATAAAAAAGAATATACATGGAGATAGCTAGTAAATACAGTTCGGAAGCCATCGAGTCGAAATGGTACGACTACTGGATGAAGCACGATTTTTTTAGTTCAACACCCGATGAAAGAGAACCGTTTACTATCGTCATCCCCCCTCCAAATGTGACCGGTGTGTTGCACATGGGACACATGCTCAACAACACCATTCAGGATGTATTGATCCGCAGGGCCAGAATGCTGGGCTACAATGCCTGTTGGGTGCCCGGAACCGACCATGCTTCTATTGCCACCGAAGCAAAAGTAGTGAATCTCCTTCGTGATAAAGGCATCACCAAAGCCGATATTAGCCGGGAGGACTTCCTGAAACACGCCTATGAATGGAAAGATAAGTACGGCGGGATCATCCTCGATCAGCTAAAACGGTTGGGCGCCAGTTGCGACTGGAACAGAACGCGTTTTACCATGGAACCGAAACTCAACGAAGCGGTGATCCAGTCCTTCGTGAAATTATATGAAAAAGGATACATCTATAAAGACTGGAAGATCGTAAACTGGGATCCGAAAGCACAAACTACCCTTTCCAACGAAGAGGTGATCCGCAAGGAAGAACAATCCAAATTGTTCTACGTGAAGTACGCGATCAAAGACAGTGATGAGTTCATTACCATTGCCACCACCCGCCCGGAAACCATTATGGGCGATACCGCCGTTTGTGTGAATCCGAAAGACGAACGGTATAAACATTTACACGGTAAAACAGCCATTGTGCCGATGGTGAACAGAGAGGTGCCGGTCATTGCCGACGATTACATCGATATCGAATTCGGTACCGGCTGCCTGAAAGTCACACCGGCTCACGATACCAACGATTACGAAATCGGTCAGAAGCACAGCCTGGAGATCATTGATACCCTAAACGACGACGGAACCCTGAGTGAAGCCGCTCAAATCTTTGTCGGTGAAGACCGCTTTGTAGCCCGTCAAAAAGTAGGAGAGAAACTGGATGAATTAGGCCTTTTGGTTAAGGTGGAAGACATCACCAACAACGTGGGGTACTCCGAACGGAATGCTGATACGGTGGTAGAACCTAAACTTTCATTGCAATGGTTCGTGAAGATGGACGACATGGTAAAACCGGCCCTGGAACACGTATTGAACGACGATATCGAGTTTTTCCCTTCCAAATTCAAGAACGTTTACAAACACTGGCTGGATAACATCCGCGACTGGCCGATCTCGCGCCAGTTGTGGTGGGGGCAACAAATTCCGGCCTACTATTACAATGAGGCTAACGATTATGTTGTTGCTGAAAATCCAGAAAAAGCCCTCGAACTGGCTAAGGAAAAATCAGGCAATCTCAACCTGACCGCCTCAGACCTTCGTCAGGATGAAGACGTGGTCGATACCTGGTTCTCATCCTGGTTGTGGCCGATCTCCGTTTTTGACGGTTTCGGTGATGCAGGTTCGGATGACTTCAATTATTATTACCCGACTTCTGTTCTTGTAACGGGTTGGGACATTATTTTCTTCTGGGTGGCCCGAATGGTCTTTGCAGGGTACGAATTTAAAGGAGAACAGCCATTTAAACAGGTTTACTTTACCGGCATGGTACGCGATAAAGAAGGTCGTAAAATGAGTAAATCACTCGGAAACTCCCCTGATGCATTAGGATTGATTGATACTTATGGTGCCGATGGTGTTCGCTTTGGTATGTTGTCTTGTTCGGCTGCCGGTAACGATTTATTGTTTGATGAAGCGCTTTGTGAGCAAGGGCGAAACTTCTCTAACAAGATGTGGAACGCCTTCCGTCTGATGAAAGGCTGGGAAGTGGATGCTAATCTGGAGCAACCCGAAAGTGCTCAGGTTGCCATCGATTGGTTTAATTCCAAGATGAATGAAACGCTGACTTCCATCAACGATAATTTCTCCAAGTTCCGCTTGTCGGATGCCTTGATGAGCATGTATAAACTGATCTGGAACGACTTCTGTTCCTGGTACCTGGAGGCTGTGAAGCCTGCCTATCAACAACCGATCGATGCCAAAACCTACGCAGCTACCATTCAGTATTTTGAGCAGCTATTAAGAACGTTACACCCATTTATGCCTTTCGTAACGGAAGAGCTGTGGCAAAATCTGGAAGAACGGAAAGCTGGTGAAAGCGTGATGATGGTTTCTTATCCGGAAGCAGGAGCGGTTAACGAGCACTTGTTGGCTGATTTCGATTATAGCACCAACGTGATCTCCGAGATCAGAACCTTCCGTAAATCGAAGAATGTTCCGAATAAAGATCAGGTGGAACTGTCGGTGAGAAAGAATGAACACATCAATGAACAACTGGATAGTCTCATCATCAAACTGACGAATCTATCGGCGTTGAATTACGTGAATGATAAGGTAGAAGGAGCATTCTCTTTTGTGGTGAAATCCAACGAGTATTTCATTCCGCTCTCGGGTAACATCGATGTGGAAGCGGAGATTGAGAAGATCAAAGCCGACCTGGAATACGCGAAAGGATCATTGGCGATTGCCGATAAGAAATTATCCAACGAGAAGTTTGTGAGTGGTGCCCCGGAACAAGTGGTGGCCAGTGAACGTAAAAAGAAAGCCGACGCCGAAGCCAAGATCAAAGTATTGGAAGAGCAACTGGCAAGTCTGGCATGATGATGTAACAATTCGTTTGCGATTGTCACTCTGTTCGCCTTTGATAAGCCTGTGGCGACCAAAGTAGCGTAGTCGAAGGGAATGTCATCCTGAGTGAATCGAAGGATGGGTTTAAATAATACAGAACAATAATAAATATACAAATGAAAAAACTAGTAATCCTGCCATTATTCTTAATGGCCTTTTTGGCTAACGCTCAATTTAAATTTGGAGCCGGAGCCGGTCTCAATTTTTCTAACTTACGTGGTGAAGTCAACAAAGGAACAGATGATTATGAAATTACGGGAATAACGGGGTTTAATATAGGTGCTTGTATGGAAATAAAGGCTCCCGCCATCCTGGGAGTAGAAGCGGATGTCTTGTTTTCTACTAAAGGAGCGAACATCAGGTACGTTTATGCACAGAGCGATCCGACATTGTCTCCGATTGTTTTGGATGCGGATCAGAAAATATCTTATATCGATATACCCGTTGTAGTAAAACTCTATGCTGCAAAAGTACTTAGCCTTCAATTGGGAGTTCAATATTCTATGTTGTTGGGTGCGAATTACAATGATAGGGGAAATAAAGATAGCTTTACATCAAGTGATGTGGCGCTCGTAACCGGATTAGGGCTGGATGCGAGTTTGGTGCATTTTTCCTGCCGGTACAATTACGGAGTATCCAATGTGCTGGAAAAAGGAGGAGAATTAAAAAACGGTACCCTTTCGTTAACAGTCGGAGTCTGGTTGAAGAAATAACTAAACAGCAGTCAACTGCAACGTACTCAAGTTCTTGTAGATCCCATCTTCTTTCTTGATGAGCTCGGCGTGAGTGCCGGTTTCCTTGATGCGACCATTGTCCAGTACGATGATGTTATCAGCATTCTTGATGGTCGATAAACGGTGCGCAATAACCAGCGAGGTTCTTCCTCTCATCAGTCGATCCAGGGCCTCCTGAACCAGCCGCTCGCTTTCCGAATCCAATGCACTGGTTGCTTCATCCAATACCAGAATGGAAGGATTCTTCAGGATGGCTCGAGCAATGGCGATGCGTTGTTTTTGTCCGCCCGACAATTGAATACCCCGGTCACCGACGATCGTCTCAAATTTTTCCGGGAAACTTTCGATAAATTCAAGTGCATTGGCCTGCTTGGCTGCCTCGAAGATCTCTTCATCGGTTGCTCCGGGCTTACCGTATTCGATGTTCTCTTTGATTGTTCCACCAAATAAAAGCACCTCCTGAGGAACCAAAGCCATCTGGTTCCGAATCTCCGAAAGTTCATAGTCTTTGATGTCTTTTCCGTCGATCTTGATGTTGCCTTGCTCGGTGTCATAGAAGCGGAACATCAATGCAGCGATGGTCGATTTTCCGGCGCCCGAAGGACCGACAAAGGCGAGTTGTTTGCCTTGTTCTACGGTAAAGGAAATGTCTCTGATCACTTGAATATCACGACGGGACGGGTAAGAAAATTGAACGTGGCTGAACTCTATGTTTCCGTTGATGTCGATAGACTTAGGAGTTTCCAGTTGAATGGTTTCCGTTGACTCTTCCAGGATGTCCATCAGGTGCTCCGTAGCGCCGATGGCTTTTTGCAGGTTGGAGAATAACTCGGCCAACCCACCGAAGGAAAATCCAAGAATAGCAGAGTAAATAGCAAAAGACATCAGCTCACCCAGAGAGATGTTTCCGTTTTGAACCATGTGTAAACCATACCAGATGATAGACACAATGGCCGATCCTGCGGCGAACATGATCAGTCCGATGAACATCCCGCGCCATTTGGCACGTTTGATCGATGTTTTAACCGAGCTATCGATACTTTTCTGATAACGGAATACCTCGAAGAACTCGTTCGCATAGGCTTTTACACTGGCGATGCCGTGTAAGGTTTCATCCACCACGGTGTTAGAATCGGCAATGTCCTGCTGAGCGTCTTTACTCAGTTTCTTGATGTACTTTCCGAAAAAGATACCGATGAGCGCCACTACTGGAATTACGGCCAGCATAAAGACGGTCAGACGAAAAGAAATGAATACCAAGAAGAACAAACCGATCGGAATGGTAATGAACTGACGGATGAATTCAGCTATGGTTGTTGTAAAAGTGTCCTGCAACAAGGCAATATCCGATGTGATCCGGCTACTTAATTCCCCGACCCGTTTTCTGGAAAAGAAACTCATCGGAGAGGAGATCAGGTGTTTGTACGTGGTGATTCGCAACAGGGCTAATGCCTTGTGGGTCACATATCCGAAAAGGTAAACTCTCAAAAAAGAAAGAATAGCCGTTGCCAGAAAGATGCCGATCAGAATCAGTGTAAAAGTGTTGACAGTCTGTTCATTGGCATCGCCGGCCGAGTCGATTAGTTGCCCCAGAATTTTCGGAAAGGCCATGGTCATGATGCTGGAAATGATCAGCACGAATAACCCGATTCCGAAAACCAGGCGGTAAGGTTTAATGAACCGGAAGATGCGCATCGCCTTTTTGATCGATGCTTTCGAAAAACGTTTTTTTCCTTTCCGACCCATTTACTTCTTCTTGTTTTTGTCCTGGAAATCGAGTGATTTGACCCCGAGTTTGTTCAGAATTCGTTTGGCAGTAATTTTTACGGGTTCTTTGATGCCGGTCGCTACTTTCTTCATGGCCGGATCATCAGGCCGGGAGATGAAACGGGAATCACTGTAGTTGAATCCTTCGCCCACTTCCGTGAAGTAGTAAGTGTAAAATGATTTACGTGTTTCGCCTTCGGGAACCGTTATCTTGGAATAGCCGTGAGGAGCGTTCTCGTCGGTCAGGAAGATCACGGCGCGGTTAAAGTCACAAGGGACTTTAGCTTCGCAGGTCGTCATGGCCTTGTTCCACAACTCCAGGTCGCCACCATATTCCGGCCTCCAGTTTTTGTTCAGGTAGATCAGCAGGTTGATTCTTCTCCACAGGTTTTCGGCCGGATTGTAATTCACATCGATGTGAACATCCACATAACTGCCGTTCTTTCCCTGATGGACACCGGATCCCAGGGCATCATCGGTTGTTCTTAACCCTTCAATACCGGTAATGGTTTCCATGAACTGGTACATTTCCGGTGAGCTTACTACGCTTTTGAGTCTGGAGAAATCCGGATGGAAACGATCGAAATGATAGTCTTCCGATTTATCTTCATTGATACTCTTACGCTTTACATTCAGGCTGTCGATCTTCGGGAAATTTTCAAAGAGCGAAGTTGCCAGTTCTTCAGTCAGGAAATTCGGTAAGACAAGGTGTTTGCATGGCTTTGCAGTGGCAAAACTGTTCTTTAACTCCTCAATCTTTTCCGGAGTTAAATAGGCTGGGTTAATTACGTTTTCCATATCAAATGATTAAGTGAACAAAGGTAACCATTAAAACAGTACGAGCAGAGATAAAAGTCACAAGGATTGTTAAAATCAGGTGAATCAGAAGTAGTTTACAAAACCGAAGTGAATCTTGGCGGAACGGAAGAGGATCGGGTTGTCGAACTGTTTGCCCAAAGCATAGCTGATGGAAAAAATACCGGCTTTGGTTTCGAAACTCATACCGGTACCGAATCCAAATGGTCGGTCCGAAACAAAGTCGTTAACATCTTCATTTTCATAATAGGCACCATCAAAAAAGGCAAAGAAGTAGGAGTTACGCTCTAAAATAAAGCGGTATTCCAATGTTTCGATCGTATATAACGAGGCATAGATGGATTCCTCATCGAACCCCCGTAAGGTGTAGAACCCGCCGATTCGAAGGAGTTCATTTTGAAACAGATTTTCATTAAAAGTATAGCCGTTCTTGGTGGCCAGTTTAAACACATTCCGTTTAGATAGCGGAATGTAAAAATCAGCTTTCAGTTCAGCGTTGTAAATGCTGGTCTTTAGGTTCAGGTTCTCGTAAAGCTTTTCATCGAGTGCCGGGTTTTTCCTGATGGTTTTGTCTCCCAACGACCCTGAGAATTCCATCTGGTATCCTTTCGTCGGATTTAAAATATAATCGAGATTTTCCTGGTAAATGCCTACCCCGTAAAGTTTGGAGTTTACATCGGCATAGGCAGGCAATACACTCAGGTTTGCCAGCGATTTGGTTGAGAGCAGGTTTGAGGTTTTGTTGTGGAAGAACACACTGAAATAATTACTTCCCTTAAGCAAATAACGAACACCGATCTTGTGGCCGACGTCGATGAAGGTGGTGTCTTTCTTGTAAAGTTTGAAGTTGTAGTCAAGCCCGAAAGGACTGTTGAACAGGAACGGATAAACCAGGTCGAACTTCAGATCCTGCGTGTTTTCCTGGATAGCCCTCCAGTTAAAACTGATTTTTTCTCCGTTCCGGAATGAATTGATGAGGTTTAATTTTACGTCTCCGGTTAACCTCAGTTTACCGGTTTCGTCGTCGGGAAGTACCCCCAATATTCCGTTAAATCGGCTGGCTTGTTTCTTTTTTAAAAACAGGTAGAGCTTGGATTCTTCTTCCTTAAACTGCATCTTCCAGGGTTGTTCTTCAGCCACGAAAGGGAGCTCTCTGATTTTGGTGCTTAACTTCCGGATCGATTCCTCACTGTAAGGATCGCCTTCCTTGATCCTGATGTAATTTTTAATGTATTGCGGCGAGATGGTGGCATCTCCTTTAAAGACGATGCTGTCAATGGTGTACATCCTGTTTTTTTCGACGGATAAAAGCGCGGTGAGTTGGTCGCTGAGGATGGAAATGCTGTCCAGCTTTACCGAAGCAAAGGGGTAACCGTGATTTTCGTAATAACTGATGACCCGGTTAAAGAGTTTTTTCAGTTGATCGGCACTAAAGGGGCGATTGTTGTAAAATTTATCCCGGAAACCGATTTTGCTCAACACCTCTTCATCAATGTTTTTATTTCGGAGGTAATTCCATTTGTAGATAGAGCCCAATGCAAAGTAAGCAGTGTATGAAGAACTGTCGGTCAATATACTGTCCAAACGGGCTGTTAAATAGGCTTGCCGGTGTAGCTTGTCCAATACGCCGGATACTTCGCTCTTCAGTGCTTCTTTTTCAAGAGTCCGGTTGTAGTCTACCACCCTGGAAGCTTTGAGGTTGGTATCGTTAAAAAGCACAAGGAACTTCTTTTCCTGAGCAGTCAGGGTGGTGATGCTCAGTAGAAAGCCGAGGCAGGGGAACAGGATATGGAGGGTAAATTTCAATGCTTTGATAACGATTAATGGACCGCATTATTGAATTTGCCAGTCAATTGGTTGTTGTCCGTTGGCTGTCAGGTAGTCATTTGCTTTTGAAAAATGACGGCATCCGAAGAAACCGTTGTGAACAGAGAAGGGGGATGGGTGAGCCGCTTTTAGGATCAGGTGTTTCGTTTCATCGATCAGATCGGCTTTCTGCTGGGCAAATCGACCCCAAAGCAGGAATACCAGTCCGGTCCGTTGCCCGGCAAGCTTTTTAATGGCGGCGTCGGTAAACGTTTCCCAGCCTTTTTTTTGATGAGACCCGGCTTCATGGGCCCTGACGGTTAACGTCGCATTCAGCAACAATACGCCCTGTTTGGCCCATGCCGTTAAGTTGCCGTGATTGGGAATAGCACAGCCGATGTCGTCATGAATTTCCTTGTAAATGTTCTTCAAAGAAGGAGGGATCTTTTGTGCTTCTCCGGGAATGGAAAAACACAAGCCGTGTGCATGGGGGATCATGGTGTTACCAATCATTTCGAAGGAATGATAGGGGTCCTGTCCGATAATGACCACTTTTACCTGCTCAACCGGTGTGTAGTTGAATGCATTGAACAGGTCGCCACCCTTGGGGAAAACGTTCAAACGACCTTCCCGTTCCTTTTGCTTTTCAGCATGCAAAAAGGATTTCAGTGCTCTGAAATAGTCGCTGTTAAATTCTTCTTCCAGTAACCTTTTCCAGGACGCTTCTATTTTTGGGTCAATTCGAAGTGCTGTTTGATTATCCATGGCTCAATAAATCCGGTTTTAAATCGTTTAATTTAACACGATGTGTTAATAAGTATAATTGCAGGTATGATTTTAATCATTATCTTTGTAACATCAATTTATGCAAAACTAAGTAAACTGGAATGAAAAAATTATTATTTGTAACCGCGGCCCTTTTTTTAGTAGCAGTAGTATTCTCTTCTTGTAAAGGGCATGAAACATGTCCGGCTTACGGAAAGGTTAACGCAAACCAAACGAACGAGATTCCATCTTGATTTGGCAAGAGCTTAGATCGCAAGGCGATCTGAACGACCTCATATCACTTTCTTTTGAAACCCCTTCCGGAGTTGCTGTTTTTAAGCACAGCACCAGATGTTCCATCAGCATGGTAGCAAAAAACAGGCTGGAGGCAGATTGGAATTACGGGGATGCGGAATTGCCGCTCTATTTACTCGATTTACTTGTTTACCGGTCGGTTTCGAATGCTGTTGCCGAACAATTAGGTGTTCAGCATGAATCCCCTCAATTATTGATTATTAAAAATGGTAAGTGCATTTATCATGCTTCGCATCTGGCCATATCGGTCCATAAACTGGAGCTTACCAGTTGAAGCTGATGCGCTGTTTTATCTCCGTAGAAATACTTAGGGCTACCGGGCAGGTCCGTGCCGCCCGTTCAATGATTGTTTTTTCTTTCTCGGAGTAAGTTCTCCCTTCGAAATGAAATGCAACGACAATCTCATCAATCCTCCGGGGATCGGAAGCCATGATCTTGGTAATATCTACGGTTATATTATCCAGATTAAATCCACTGTCGCGCGCTTTGATTCCGATGATGGTCAGCATGCAACTTCCCAGGGCTGTAGCAACTAAATCCGTAGGGGAAAAGGCTTCTCCCCGGCCTTCGTTGTCGGTGGGGGCA
>JAGQZT010000142.1 GCA_020435335.1 Flavobacteriales bacterium
GGCCAAGGTTGTTTTACCGGTAGATTCCGGGCCTGTTATAACGATTCGGTTAATCAACTTCTACAACTTTTAACTGTTTCCAGGCCAAATAACCATATATAGCGATGATGGTATAAGCCAGCATCAGTAAAGCGAATATTTCCAGGTCTCTGCTAAAATAAAGGTAAGTGGTCACGGCATCGATCACTACCCAGTACAACCAATTCTCGATCCATTTTTTGGCCGTTAGGTAAGTGGCGATAAAACTGAAGATGGTAGTAAAGGAATCGATGAGTGGTTTCTCGGCATCCTCGAAAATGTAATTGATGGCATAATAGAGTAACAACGACAAGACCGTACCGATTCCGGTTACTTTGATGTGATGTGACAAGGGCCGGCGATAAACCTCTTCGGGTTGCTTCTGAGCCTTCCAGGTGATCCATCCATATACACCCGCCACCACATAAAAGGCATAGAGGGCCGCCTCGGCATATAGCCTGGCATAGGCAATAAACAGGTAAATGCTGATCAGCGAACCAATGATCCCAAAAAACCAGCAGGCGATTTTATTACGTGCCACCAACACGATATAAACGACCCCGAAGATCACCGCAGTTACCTCAAGAAGAAGTTCCAGATTTTCAGATAGCCAATTCACCTTTCAGAACTTTCATCACAAAAATAGCCTTGCCGTATTTTTCAAAGGACCGCTTCATTTCCTGTTGCAACGCTTGCATCACTTCATCGTAATCGCCCTGTACATGCGTGCTGGTGGCATTGGTTTTCACCAACAGATTCGTATTTGATTTTAGACGTTCGATAAAATCCAGAATGGGTGGTTCGTAATCCGTATGCAACGGATACTTACTGATTTCTACAGTTGTTTTCATACACTAAATGTTAAGCGATAGGAGAGCCGGATAGTAATCCCAGACACTTTTCCCTTCGACCGCATTACCGGTATCAGGTAAAAAGGGTATAATCTCAGTCTTTTTGAGTTGAAAATTGAAAGTTTATCCCGTTAAAAATGAGTGTCTCTTTTAACTTTAAACTTTACAACTTTTAACTGTGTTCGACACCCCTAAAGCGAATCAAATATATAAACTTAAAGTAAACACGCCTATTTTTGCAAGATGAAATTCAACGAAAAGTATGTTTACCTGTTGCTAGCCGTTTGCCTGATCATCACACTGATCGGTTTCCTGACCGGCAAATTTCTGTTCCTTTTCCTGATGATCCCTTTTGGTTTGGGGCTCTTTAAAAAAGATAAACCGTAAAAAAGCCGATCCCGATAGTTACCGGGATCGGCTCTAACTTGAATTGTTTCGATTAGGCGTTAGCTTTCACACCATCCAGAATGGCGTTTAAGGTCGCACTCGGGCGCATGGCTCCCGATGTCAGGGTACCATTCGGTTTGTAGTACCCATCAATCTGTTGCGGCTTGCCCTGAGCACCGATCAACTCTTCGTTGATCTTCGCTTCCTGTTCCTTCATCGCAGCGGCGACAGGTGCGAATTCGGCTTTTAATTCCGCATTGTCGTTTTGTGCTGCCAATGCTTCTGCCCAGTACATGGCCAGGTAGAAATGAGACCCGCGATTATCGATGCTGCCGATTTTTCGCGCAGGCGATTTATCATTATCCAGGAATTTACCGGTAGCCACGTCTAACGTGTCTGCCAAAATCTGAGCTTTCTGGTTACCGGTTGTGTTGGCAACATGTTCCAGAGAAACGGCCAGCGCCAGAAATTCACCCAGAGAATCCCAGCGCAGGTAGCCTTCTTCGATGAATTGTTCGATGTGTTTCGGAGCAGAACCTCCGGCTCCTGTTTCAAACAATCCTCCTCCGTTCATTAACGGAACAATGGAAAGCATTTTAGCAGACGTTCCGAGTTCGAGGATTGGGAACAGATCGGTCAGGTAATCACGCAACACGTTTCCGGTTACTGAGATGGTATCTTTCCCTTCTTTCAGTCGTTGCAAGGTATAGTTGGTCGCTTCAATCGGCGATTTGATGTAAATTTCCAGTCCGGTTGTATCATGTTCGGGCAGGTACGCATTCACTTTTTTGATCAGCTCTCTGTCGTGTGCCCGGTTCTCATCCAACCAGAAAACGGCAGGAGTACTTGTTGCACGAGCTCTGGAAACAGCCAGCTTCACCCAATCTTTGATCGGAGCATCTTTCACCTGGCACATTCTGAAAATATCACCGGCCTCTACGCTTTGGCTCATGATCACGTTTCCGGAAGCATCAACCACTTCCACTTTCCCGTTGTTTGACAGCTGGAAAGTTTTATCGTGCGAACCATACTCTTCCGCTTTTTGAGCCATTAGTCCCACGTTCGGAACGGTTCCCATGGTAGTCGGATCGAACGCTCCGTTCTTTTTACAGAAATCGATCGTAGCCTGATATACTCCGGCATAACACCGATCCGGAATAACGGCTTTGGTATCTTGTTGTTGGCCCTGCGCATTCCACATTTGCCCGGAGGTCCGGATCATGGCAGGCATACTGGCATCGATAATTACATCGCTCGGCACATGCAGGTTGGTAATTCCTTTCTCGGAATTCACCATGGCCACGGCCGGACGGTCGTTGTACAATGCATCGATAGCGGCTTTCACTTCACCCTCCTGCGAATGACCTGCAAGCTTGGCGTACACATCACCGAGTCCGTTGTTCGGGTTAATGCCCAGTTCATCGAACAGGGTCGCATATTGCTCAAAAACAGGCGCATAGAATACCGATACAAAAGCCCCGAAAATAACCGGATCGGAAACTTTCATCATGGTGGCTTTCAGGTGAACGGAAAATAGTACCCCTTTCGCTTTGGCATCCGCAATTTCCTGAGCAATAAATGCTTTCAATGCATGCATGCTCATCACGGAACTATCGGCAATCTCGCCGGCCAATAAAGGCGTTGATTCTTTTAAAACAGTTGTTGCACCATCATCTCCCACGAAACGAATCTGAACATGGGTGGGCTGGTTGATGGTCACGGATTTTTCACTTCCGTAAAAATCGCTGGCAGGCATACTGGCCACATGTGTTTTGGAATCGGCACTCCAGGCTCCCATGCTGTGTGGGTGTTTTCTGGCGTAATTCTTCACCGCTTTCGGAGCTCTACGGTCGGAGTTCCCTTCACGCAAAACCGGATTTACGGCAGAGCCCAACACTTTGGCATAACGTGCCTTGATCGATTTCTCTTCATCGCTTTGGGGATCGGCCGGATAATTCGGGATTGCATAGCCCTTGGCCTGCAATTCTTTAATGGCGGCAGTTAATTGAGGAATGGAAGCAGAAATATTCGGCAATTTGATGATGTTCGCTTCAGGTGTTTTCGCCAACTGGCCCAATTCAGCCAGGGCGTCGCTCATTTGTTGGTCTTCATTCAGGTAATCATTGAAATTAGCCAAAATCCTTCCGGCCAATGAAATGTCCTTCGGTTCGATCTCTATCGCCGATGAAGCTGTAAAAGCTTTTACAATGGGTAAAAAAGAGTACGTAGCCAGCATCGGGGCCTCGTCTGTTTTGGTGTAATAAATCTTAGATTTTCCTGCCATTTTCTTGCGTTTTTTTACTTGTGAATACAGACTGCGAAGCTACTTATTTTAGGGCGTTTTTTCAAGCTATTCAAACCTGAAATCAGAAGTATTTTTCACATATTTCGGAAATGCGTTATTTTGCAGAACAATTCATCAAAAAATTATTCAAAACATTTCTTTGAATATTCGAATTTATTTTACGTAATTTGCACTCCTCAAAATTTTAAAGAGAAAAGAGATGTCAAGAGTTTGTCAAATAACAGGAAAGAAAGTGATTACAGGTAATAATGTTTCTCACTCTCAAAGAAAGACGAAGAGAAAATTCTACCCGAATCTTCAAACTAAGAAATTCTACCTTCCTGAAGAGGATAAATGGATTTCGCTGAAAGTTTCAGCTGCAGGTTTAAGAACTATCGACAAAAAAGGTATTTCTGCTTGTGTTAAAGAAGCTAAAGCCAAAGGTTTTTTATAAAATTTAAGTATATAATTTGAAAGACGCTGTTGCCCTGGTAGCAGCGTTTTTTTATGCCCTTTTCGAAACGATCCTGTTAGTAACTACTCCACGCTATCAGGACTTATAGCTACAGAATTCTCTACCTTCGTAACATGAAACGTTGGATTTTTTTGTTGCTTTTCGCTCCTTTTCTGACAAATGCCCAGGAACAGCTTATTCAGCTACCTGTTCAACAACAGGACATTCCCACCCCTTACGATAATGACCTGCTTCAACCTGAATTCTTTAAACGCAACCGGGAAGCCTTACGTAAACTGATGCCCGATAATTCGGTCGCCGTTTTCTTTGCCAATCCCGTCAGAAACCGTTCCAATGATGTAAATTACGAATATCATCAGGATCCGGACTTCTATTACCTCAGCGGATTAACCGAGCCGCACGCCGTATTACTGGTCTTCAAAGAAGATCAACATTTTCACGACTTCACCACGAACGAAATCCTGTTTCTCGAAAAACGCAACCCGTACGAGGAAAGCTGGACCGGGAAAACTACCGGAGCATCCGGTGCCGAACAACAACTGGGGCTCACCAAAGCACTAAACAGTGATGATTTTCTCACACTTGAATTGAAACTGGAGCAATTCAAACACCTCCTGATCGGTTCGATTCCCGAAGACATCAGGAAAAGCACAAAAAAAGTAGACCTCTACAAGCTGGTTGAATCTTTCGAAAGAAAGACAAAAAACCTCAAAAACATGGACCTGCTTTCCCTACCGGAATTCATGGCTCAGCTCCGGCAAGTGAAATCCGAAGAAGAAATCCAGCTCATCCGCAAAGCGGTTTCCATGACGTGCGATGCTCAGATCGAACTGATGAAAGCGTTGGACACGAACATGACCGAGTACCAATCGGAAGCCATCATCGAATACGTGTTCAAAAAGAACGGAGCCGAACACACCGGATTCCCTTCGATTCTGGGGAGTGGCGAAAATTCATGCGTGATCCACTACAACAGTAACCGTAAACCATTACACCAACACGATTTGCTGGTTAGCGACGTGGGCGCAGAATACCACGGCTATACGGCCGATGTTACCCGGACGCTTCCGGTGAACGGTAAATTCAGCGAAGAAGAAAAGATCATCTATGAGATCGTGCTCCGGGCGCAACAAGCAGGGATCGATTCCTGTAGAGCCGGCAACAAGTTTTGGGATCCGCACCGGGCGGCAACCAAAATCATCACCAAAGGACTTCTTGATCTGGGTATCATCCAAAAGGATTTTGAGGTGCAACAGTACTTCATCCACGGCACTTCCCATTACCTGGGTCTCGACGTGCACGATGCCGGCTTGTATGGCCGGCTTCAGCCGGGGAATGTCATCACCGTGGAACCTGGTATTTACATTCCCGAAGGCTCTCCCTGCGATCCAAAATGGTGGAACATCGGTATCCGCATCGAAGATGATATCCTGATCACCGAATCGGGCCCGGAAAACCTCTCCGAAAAAGTGCCCCGAGCCATTGAGGCCATTGAAGCTTTAATGCAGGAAGAAGGAAGCTTCAAATAATCAATGGCTCACTAGAAATTTTCCTGTCAGCACATCACCATTTGTGACCGCGCTCCTTACCTGAAAGAAATAAATCCCGGATCGGAACGAGGTGGTATTGACCTTAAATTCGTTGGTTCTTGATGTTGTTGACACCATTTTTCTTCCACTCATGGAATAGACCTCCAACTTATGCTCTTCTTCAAAATCGTTATCGATGAAAATGGTTACCTGCTCATTGGCAGGATTAGGTCGGATTTGAAACCCGAAGGCTTTCGTGTCGATGATCTCTACCGACAGCACATGAGAATACCCTACACCACCCATTTGCAGTTTGTAAAAATTGGTTGCGTTCCTAACCGGGTTTTCGTCGGTGAAGTTATAAGTAACAGGTTCCGAAATACTCCCACAGATGCCACTGATGTGGCCTACCTGGATAAAGCTTAGGCTATCGGTAGACCGCATGACGTCGATGCCATTACAGGTATTCCCGGTAGCAACCGTACAATTGATGTAAACCGTTCCGCGGTGCTCATACACATTAAAATCGGAGAGGACGGTTTCCTGGGCTGAAGCTGAAACGGAAGACACAAGCAGGTATATCAAACAACTATAAACAACATGGTTCATGAATACAAAAATTGTTTGATAAAGTAAACGAATAACTATTGAAAAACTTGTCCCTGAAAAGACAAAGAATCAATTCGCCACGTCTGACATGAACTTGATGCGCAGAAGGCGCATTTCTTCTTCGGTGTAGGCCCCTTCGAATTCTTCGAGCGCCTCCTCAATGTCGTCGGTCTCCGCTTCCATGAAATAGTCGAACACTTCTTCCTGATCTTCCTCATCCACTTCTTCGTCGATGTAGTAGTCGAGATTCACTTTGGTGCCCGACTGGACAATGTGCTCAATTTCTGTCAGAATCTCATCCAGATCGATCCCTTTGGCACGGGCAATATCATCGAGGGGCATTTTACGGTCGATGCTCTGTACTACGAACACCTTGAGTCCTGATTTGTTCACAACGGATTTCACGACCATGTCGATCGGACGATCAATCTCATGTTCTTCCACATAACGGGCAATCAGGTCAATAAAGGCTTGTCCGAATTTCTCGGCTTTACCCTGACCTACTCCCGAGATGTTGGTCAGCTCATCCATGGAGATCGGGTAACGCGTAGCCATATCTTCCAGGGAGGGATCTTGAAAAATCACATAAGGGGGCAGACCTTTACGTTTTGCGATTGATTTCCGCAGGTCTTTCAACATATTGTAGAGATCCTCATCGGCGGCTCCACTTCCTTTCTGAGGAACAATGATATCGCCATCATCCACATCGCTGTAATCGTGAGCCTTAACCAATTTGATCGGCTTCGGGTTCTCAATAAAATCCCTGCCTTTATCGCTTACTTTGAGTACCCCGTAATTTTCGATCTCCTTCACCAGTAAGCCTTCGATGATGCTTTGACGGATCACGGCATCCCAGTATTTTTCATCTTTACCCTCGGCCTTTCCTTTGCCGAAAAACTCATGCGCATCATGGCTAAACGATTTGATATCGGAACTGGCTTTGCCGGCTACGAAGTTCGCTACGTATTTGGCTTTAAAAACCTCGTTGAGCCCGACAACACATTCGAGCAGGGTCTTCACATCCTCGGTTCCGTCAAATTTATCTTTGGGGTGTTTGCAATTATCGCACATGCCCGTGTCGCTGCATGCGCTTTCTTTATATTGTTCTCCAAAGTAATGGAGCAATTGCCTTCTGCGGCAGACGGCAGTTTCGCAATAGGATACCATTTCGAAGATGAGCTGTTGCCCGATCTCCAGTTCCGCAACCGGCTTGCCATGCAGGAATTTCTCCAGTTTTTCAATGTCTTTATAGCTATAGAAGGCGATGCAATTCCCCTCTCCGCCATCCCTTCCGGCCCGGCCGGTTTCCTGGTAATAGCTTTCGAGGCTTTTGGGAATATCGTGATGAATTACAAAACGGACGTCCGGTTTATCGATCCCCATTCCGAAAGCAATGGTAGCGACGATCACATCGGCCTCCTCCATCAGGAACATATCCTGATGCTTGGCTCGTGTCGTAGAATCCAGTCCGGCGTGATACGGTAATGCATTGATACCGTTTACCTGAAGCACTTCGGCGATCTCCTCCACTTTTTTACGGCTCAGACAGTAGATGATTCCCGATTTTCCGGGATGCTGTTTGATGTATTTAATGATCTCTTTTTTCACTTCTTTCTTCGGACGGATCTCATAATAGAGATTATCGCGATTGAAGGATGCCTTAAACACTTTGGCATCGGTCATGCCCAGGTTCTTTTGAATATCTTCCTGCACCTTGGGAGTTGCCGTAGCCGTTAAGGCAATGATCGGCACCCGGTCGATCTCTTCGATGATGGTCCGCAGGCGACGGTATTCCGGCCTGAAATCGTGCCCCCATTCAGAAATACAGTGCGCCTCATCAATAGCAAAGAAGGAAATGGGAATACTTTTGAGGAAAGCCACATTTTCTTCCTTGGTCAAGGATTCAGGAGCAACATAAAGCAACTTGGTAACACCGTTGGTAACATCTTCCTTAACTTTCTTCGCCTCGGTTTTGGTCAGTGATGAATTGTAAAAATGAGCGATTCCCTGATCGGCAGAAACACCACGGATGGCATCCACCTGATTTTTCATCAAAGCAATCAGGGGCGACACCACAATGGCAGTGCCGTCACAAATTAAAGAAGGTAACTGATAACAAAGCGATTTACCACCACCGGTAGGCATGATCACAAACGTGTCATTGCCCTCCAATAAATTAAGGATAACCTCTTCCTGCTGTCCTTTAAACATGTTGAACCCGAAATAATTCTTCAGGTGATCAGTTAACGGTGCATTAAGTGTTTGCATTAATAAATTGTAGTTTTCTTTAATTCATTTACATTTGTACATAAATATACTACAATTAATCGTTATAGATTTAATTTTTTTAATTTTTTATCGATTTGAATTCCCCTGAAGAAATCAAGCATATTGCCCTGAAAACAATAGCCATCGAAGCCGAATCCGTGCAAGGTTTAAGCCGGTTTATCGACAGTGATTTCGTGAATTCGGTTGAATTAATTTTAGCCAGTAAAGGGCGTGTGGTAATCAGTGGTATCGGCAAAAGTGCCAACATCGCTCAAAAGATCGTGGCTACCCTGAATTCGACCGGAACACCATCCCTTTTCATGCATGCCGCAGATGCGATTCATGGTGACTTAGGCAACATCCTTCCGGATGATGTAGTGATCTGCATCTCGAAAAGTGGTGATACCCCGGAGATCAAATCCCTCATCCCGCTAATCCGGAATTTCGGAAACCCCATCATCGCCATAACCGGCAATGACCAATCCTTTTTAGCCAAACAAGCCACCTACACCCTGAACACACAAGTGGAAAAAGAAGCCTGCCCGAACAACCTGGCCCCGACCAGCAGCACCACCGCCCAATTGGTAATGGGTGATGCCCTCGCTGTATGCCTGCTGGAAAGCCGCGGTTTCGACAGCAGTGATTTTGCCAAATTTCATCCGGGCGGAGCCTTGGGTAAAAAGCTATACCTGAAGGTCAGTGACATCTACCCTCACAATGAGAAACCGGAGGTACACCCCGACACTTCTCTAAAAGATGTGATCGTTGAAATTTCTTCCAAACGACTCGGTGTGACGGCGGTGACCGAAAACGGGAACCTGGAAGGTATCATTACCGACGGCGACCTGAGACGGATGCTGGAAAGTGGTAAAGAAATCGGCCAATTATCCGCCGGCGACATCATGACACGTTCTCCTAAAACAATCGAAAGCGACATTTTGGCCACCAAAGCCATGCAATTGATGCAAGCCAACAACATCACACAACTGATCGTATGCGACCAGGGAACCTATCAGGGTGTGATCCATTTGCACGACCTGCTGAAGGAAGGCATCGTGTAAATACTACCTCAGGACATTCAGCCGCTCCGAATCCAGCTTGATAAAAATAAACAGGAGGATGGTAAACGACCACAACGAGGATCCTCCGTAACTGATAAAGGGCAAAGGTATTCCGATCACCGGAGCCAAACCGATGGTCATGCCGATGTTCACCAGAAAATGGAAAAACAACACCGATGCCACAACATAACCATAAATCCGGCTGAATGTGGAGCGCTGGCGTTCAGCCAAAAAGATGAGCCTCAGAAACAAGGCGATATAAAGTGCAACCAGCGTGAAAGTCCCTAGAAATCCCCACTCCTCGCCGATGGTGCAAAAAATGAAATCGGTACTTTGCTCGGGCACAAAATCGAATTTGGTCTGGGTTCCTTCCAAAAAGCCTTTCCCGATCAATCCTCCAGATCCAATGGCAATCAGCGACTGCTTCACATTCCACAAATTCCCCTGTCTGAGTTTTTTTAAACTGAAATTCTTCGCTCCGATATCATCTCTGATCTTTTGGCGTTCTTCATCGGAAAGCTCCTCCGAATCACGTTCTTTTTTCAACTCCTCAATCTGTTCCACCAGCTTATCTTCTTCTCCCAATAATACGGTGATCCTTGTTCGTTGATGCTCCTGCAACACCTTATTAAACACAAAATCGATGCTGAAAATGAACATGCAGGTTGCTACAAAGATCATCATCCAGGTGTAGGCTGTTTTTTTATCCTTAAACTCCTTTTTAACCATCAGGAATACAAACAGGAAAACCAGCAATCCTCCCAACAGGTAATAGAATATCGCCGCACTTAGTTCTGTATAGAAGAACGCATAAACCAGTGCAGAAAAAACGGCCACGGCAATAAACGCCGTCTTTAAATTATGTTTCATGGCCGTGTAAACGATCAGGTATGCGTAAGCTGCCGTTATGATGATGTTTACCGGTCCGAAAATGAGTGTGAGCACGAAAACAACGATAGCAAGTATCCCGAACAACAGGATGTTTCCGGACAGTCCTTCCCGGTAAAGCACAAAGATAAAGGCGGCATATACCAGGGTTGAACCGGTATCATTCTGAAGCAGGATCAGCAAGGCGGGCAACACCACAATAACCGTTGCGATGACCTTCGTTTTAAAATCCTGCATCCGGATATTCAGCATGGAAAGGTATTTGGCCAGCGCCAGGCCGGTGGCAAACTTGGCAAACTCAGACGGTTGAAGGGCGAAACTTCCGATCTTAAACCAGGAGCGTGCGCCTTTGATTTCCGCACCGAAAAGCAACACCCCGATAAGGAGCAGCAACATACCGCCATAGATCGGAAAAGCGAATGATGTAAAGAATGTTCCCTCAAACATCAGGATGATCAGCGCGAGGACGAGGGCGAATCCGATCCACATCAACTGTTTTCCGTAGCGCTGGGAGATATCGAAGATACTATGATGTTCTTCGTTGTATACAGCAGCGTAGATGTTTACCCAGCCTATAAAAACGAGTACCAGGTAAATGATGATGCTTACCCAGTCCACATTGGCGAATATGTTCCCGTACTTTCTCAATCCGTTGGTGCTACATGTAAAAGATTGGCTTCCAATATTCTTTTTTCCTTGGGTAAATTGGCATTTGATATGGTATCGTTCATGTATTTCTCAATCATCAAACTGGCAATGGGAGCTGCCCAGGTGCCTCCGAATCCGGCGTTTTCCACGTAGACCGCAATAGCAATTTTAGGATTGTCTTTCGGAGCAAAAGCGATGAATACCGAGTGGTCGGCCCCATGCGGATTCTGAGCGGTTCCGGTCTTTCCGCACACAATAATGCTATCGTTAATCTGAGCCCTTCTTGCCGTTCCGCCCGGCTCATAAACCACACCGTACATTCCTGCTATGATGGGGTCAAAATATTCTTCCCTGATCCCCACGGAATACTTATGCGTATACTCTGACGGAATTGTATCGGACCGATCAATGGTTTTAATCAGGTGAGGTGTGTAGTAGTAGCCTCTGTTGGATATAATGGTAGCCAGATTGGCCATTTGCAGGGGAATAACTTCGACCTCACCCTGACCGATACTGTTCGAATAGATCGTGCTGAATGCCCAACGCCCCTCACCATACCAGCGGTTGTAAAATTCTACATCCGGCACATTCCCTCGCTTAATTCCCGGGAGGTCGGTTTGCAAGCGGGTACCGAAACCGAAACGCTTCACTTTTTCAGCCCAGATACCCAATCCGATCTCACTATCCTTGTAAATACTTTTATCCCTTCTTTGCTGGATGATCCGTTTAAACACACTGTAATAGTATGGATTACAGGACATTTTAACGGAGGCGGCAACACTTCCGGCAGCAGGGTGATTGTGGCAATTCACCAGGCTTTTTATGCACGGGAATCCGGAGTTCGGGGAAATCACTCCTTCTTCCAGGCCGATGAGAGCCTGAACGGTTTTAAAAATGGAACCGGGAGGATATTTGGCCAT
>JAGQZT010000143.1 GCA_020435335.1 Flavobacteriales bacterium
CACGGCTTACAAAGAGGCAGCAAAAGAAGCTTTAACGAATGCTACCATTATCGAACGGACTGTCGACGATTTTTACCGGATCGAATTTGGATATGAGATCATGAGCGATGTAATGAACTTCATCAAGCAACATCAACTCGAAGTGGTGAACCAGACCCTGGAAGAGAAGGGCATCATTGAATTTCGGATTCGTCAACGGGATGCGGAAACAATTGTTGAACAATTGGAGAGCATTGATGGTTTACAAATTAGTTTTCTGGGAAGGAAATAGTAGTGTCAGTTGGTTAGTTGGAATATCCAACCGAATAACTTCCCAATCGAGAAAATGAGCACCTTATTAACTACTTCTCCTCAACAACCTTTAACAGATCAATATGTTCAGTATGAATGTGCGTGCTTCCTTTACCTGCAGCCAGGTCAACGTCTACTGATTTGGATTCGTAACCGCTTGCCGTTACAACCACCGTGTACTTGTTCCCTCCGGGCAAGGTGATGAAGAAATCGCCTTCTTCGTCGCAGATCGTTTTCGCTACAACATTCCCGCTGGCATCTTTAAATTCAAGATTAGCCGCTACTTTCTCCTCGCCACTGGCAATCACACCCTTCAGAATGGATAAGTTAATGGAAACCCCATCGGTCAGTACCGGATAGTTACTCATATCGATCTTGTAGATATCGCGCTCTCCGAAACCGTCCGCTTTCACGGCAGAATAGTGTGCCGTTTTTCCATCGGTACTCAATACAAAATGCACATCATCATCGATGGTGTTGATCGGGTACCCCAGGTTTTCCGGTTTGCTCCAGGTGCCGTCTTCCTGCATTTTAGACATGAAAATGTCCAGTCCTCCTATTGACAGGTGTCCATTCGAGCTGAAGAATAAGGTTTTCCCATCCGGATGAATAAATACGGAAATCTCATCTCCGGGAGTGTTGATGACCGGACCGAGATTCTTAGGTTCTCCCCAGGTAGTTTTGGTTAATCGTTCAGCCACGTAGATGTCGCCATGCCCTTGCGCTCCGTATTTCTTGCCTTCGCGCTCACTCACAAAATAGAGTTTGTTTCCGTCAGCCGACAGGCAGGCGGAACTCTCGAAATAGGATGTATTGATCGGTTTGTCCAGTGCACGCGGGATTCCCCAGGTTCCGGACGATTGTCTTTTCTTGGAAACAAAGATGTCGCCAATAAAAGCTTCTCCGTCGTTGCGATAAATGTAAACCTGACTTCCGTCGGGGGAGATGCTTAAACTGGCATCATGTCCCTCGGTGTTCAATTTACCCTCAATCGGACGAGCCTTTCCCCATTCTCCGGCTACAGAATCCCAATCCGCAATGTAAATGTCTTCGAAATATTTAAAATCTCCCGCTTTATCCACACCTCCACCTTTTGTATCGGCTCTTCTGGACGTAAAGATCAGGGTTTTACCATCTGCTGAGATCGAAGGTGCATAATCCCCTCCACGGGAATTGATGTTGTTTCCCAGGTTAGTGATCTCTACCTTCACCGGACTGGCAATCATTTTCTTGGCGTAATCCACTTGTGTTAAACGTTCGCTAACCTTATGAAACTTCCTGTCTTTTTTCTTGGCTACAGTATTGTACTTGGTATAAGCTTCGATGGAATTATCGAGTTGGCCATTCCTGTGGTAAGCATTCCCCAGATTCAGATAGAGTTCCCCATCCACCTTATCGTCGAGGTTCTTCGCATTTTGAAAATACTCTACTGCCAGATCGTAATTTTGAAGGGCATAATGGCATTCTGCAATGCGATAATTGATCATAGCATCATTGGTAAATTCTTCTTTGAGCTCCCGGTAGATGTTGAGGGCTCCCCGAACATCACCTTCGGTCAGGAATTTATGACGAGCTTCCTGCATCTTGAACTTGTAGCCGATCTTCCCGGTTGTTTTCTTATCATCCTGTGCGAATCCTGAAAAAGCCAAAAAATGAACGGCCAGCAATGCTAGTATTAATCTTTTCATATCAAAATCTGTTTAGTGAAGGTACACATCAATTATGCCAACACCAATGGTTAATGCCATGTATCCTAACAAAAATAATGAAATGGACGAGGAAATAAAATAAAAACGATTAAAAGTGCTGAACGAGCAGGTGATTTAGAAAATCCTGCAGGGCTTCTTTCTTATGCTCATCGAAA
>JAGQZT010000144.1 GCA_020435335.1 Flavobacteriales bacterium
TCCGTTAAAGTACTGGAAAAAATTGACGATTACCTGTTCATCGATTCCAAAAACTGGACAACTTCCAAGGAATTGAACAAACAGGTGGGTCAGATTCTGAACAACTATAGCATTAAAGCGAACGAAATTCTGGGTGAGTACAAGAGAAAGAAATATACACTTTCTGTTGGAGATGAATTGCCTCAGGGTATCGTGAAGCTGGCTAAAGTTTACCTGGCTAAGAAAAGAAAACTGAAAGTCGGTGATAAAATGGCCGGCCGCCACGGAAACAAAGGTATCGTTGCCAACATTGTTCGAGAGGAAGACATGCCTTACCTGGAAGACGGAACTCCGGTGGATATCGTATTGAACCCACTGGGTGTACCTTCAAGGATGAACCTTGGACAGGTATACGAAACCGTTCTTGGATGGGCCGGTCAGAAACTGGACAAGAAGTTCGCCACTCCTATTTTCGACGGTGCTTCTGTTGACGAGATCAACAAGTACTGCGACGAAGCAGGTGTTCCGCGTTACGGTAAGACTTACCTGTACGATGGTGGAACCGGTGAGCGTTTTGACCAACCGGCTACTGTTGGTGTAATCTACATGCTGAAACTAGGACACATGGTAGACGATAAGATGCACGCGCGTTCTATCGGACCATACTCCCTGATTACTCAACAACCATTAGGAGGTAAAGCTCAGTTCGGTGGACAGCGTTTCGGAGAAATGGAGGTTTGGGCACTCGAAGCATTCGGTGCGGCAAATATCCTTCAGGAAATCCTGACCATCAAATCTGATGATGTGAAAGGTAGAGCTAAAGCTTACGAAGCAATCGTTAAAGGTGACCCGATGCCAAAACCTGGTATCCCGGAATCATTTAATGTATTGTTACACGAATTGAAAGGTTTAGCACTGAACCTGACCATGGATTAATTTTTTTTGAACTTAATAACTCTATAATATGGCTTTTAAGCACGATAATAACCAGCAGAAAAGTAATTTTTCTAAAATTACGATCAGTTTAGCTTCCCCTGAACAAGTTCTGGAAAGATCCAGCGGTGAAGTTTTAAAACCTGAGACCATCAACTACAGAACCTATAAGCCGGAACGAGACGGATTATTCTGTGAGCGTATCTTCGGTCCTGTAAAAGATTGGGAATGTCACTGCGGTAAATATAAAAGAATCCGTTACAAAGGAATCATCTGCGACCGATGTGGTGTTGAAGTAACTGAGAAGAAGGTTCGTCGGGAAAGAATGGGTCACATCTCTTTGGTTGTGCCCGTTGCTCACATCTGGTACTTCAAATCCCTGCCAAATAAAATTGGTTACTTATTGGGATTACCTACCAAGAAACTGGATGCGATCATCTACTACGAGCGCTATGTGGTAATCAACCCAGCAGGAGCTAACAATGCAGAAGGAGAACCACTGGAATACCTGGATTTCTTAACGGAAGAAGAATACCTGGATGTTTTGGATACGCTTCCAAAAGAAAACCAGTATCTGGATGATTCCGATCCGAATAAATTCATCGCCAAAATGGGTGCGGACGCATTGTACGACCTGTTGAAACGTTTGGATCTGGATGCATTGTCTTACGACCTGCGTCATAAAGCCAACACGGAAACATCTCAGCAACGTAAGAACGAAGCGCTGAAAAGACTCCAGGTTGTTGAATCTTTCAGATCGGCTAACGAACGTATCGAGAACAAACCCGAATGGATGATTGTGAAAGTTGTTCCGGTTATTCCGCCGGAATTGAGACCATTGGTGCCTTTGGATGGAGGACGCTTTGCGACTTCCGATCTGAATGACCTGTACCGTCGCGTGATCATCCGAAACAACCGTTTGAAACGATTGATCGAGATCAAAGCTCCGGATGTGATCTTACGTAACGAAAAACGTATGCTACAGGAATCCGTTGATGCGTTATTCGATAACTCCAGAAAATCAAGTGCCGTTAAAACCGATGCTAACCGTGCGTTAAAATCGCTTTCCGACAGCTTGAAAGGTAAGTCCGGACGTTTCCGTCAAAACTTATTGGGTAAACGTGTGGATTATTCTGCCCGTTCGGTAATTGTTGTAGGTCCTAACCTCAAATTACATGAATGTGGTTTACCAAAAGATATGGCTGCCGAGCTTTACAAACCGTTCATCATCAGAAAACTGATTGAGAGAGGAGTTGTGAAAACGGTTAAATCGGCCAAAAAAATCGTAGATAAGAAAGAAGCCATTGTTTGGGATATCTTAGAAAACGTGCTGAAAGGACACCCGGTATTGCTTAACCGTGCTCCTACACTTCACCGTTTAGGTATCCAGGCTTTCCAACCGAAATTGATCGAAGGTAAAGCGATCCGTTTGCACCCATTGGTATGTACCGCCTTCAACGCGGATTTCGATGGTGACCAGATGGCCGTTCACTTACCGTTGAGCAATGCCGCTATCCTGGAAGCTCAATTGTTGATGCTGGCTTCGCATAACATCCTTAACCCGGCTAACGGCACACCTATTACCCTTCCTTCTCAGGATATGGTACTCGGTCTGTACTACTTATCTAAAGAAAAAGTAACTACCAAAGATGTGGTTGTGAAAGGGGAAGGAAAAACCTTCTACTCTCCTGAAGAGGTGATCATTGCTCACAACGAAGGAGCACTGGATATCCATGCGAAGATCAAAGTAAAAACCAAAGACGTGGTCGATGGCAAATTAACCGATGCCATTGTTGAAACCACCACCGGTAAAGTGATCTTCAATGAGTTAGTTCCTAATGAAGTGGGATATGTAAACGAATTACTGACCAAAAAATCTTTGAGAGATATCATCGGACGCATCCTGAAAGTAACCGGAACCAAGCGTACGGTTGAATTCCTGGATGACATCAAGGATTTGGGATATTCTATGGCCTTCAAAGGTGGACTATCCTTTAACCTGGACGATATCATTATTCCGGATGAAAAAGAGAAAATGATCGCCGATGCGAACGCCGAAGTGGAAGAAGTGATGAACAACTATAACATGGGATTCATTACCAACAACGAGCGTTACAACCAGATCATCGATATTTGGACACATACCAATACCCGACTGACCAACACCCTGATGAACAACCTGAAAAACGATAACCAGGGATTCAATTCCATCTACATGATGTTTGATTCCGGTGCGAGGGGTTCTAAAGAGCAGATTCGTCAGTTATCCGGTATGAGGGGTCTGATGGCCAAACCGAAAAAATCAGGTAGTACAACCCAGGAGATCATCGAGAACCCGATCTTAGCGAACTTTAAGGAAGGTCTTTCGGTACTGGAGTACTTCATCTCTACCCACGGTGCCCGTAAAGGTCTTGCCGATACGGCCCTTAAAACAGCCGATGCCGGTTACTTAACCAGAAGGTTGGTAGACGTTGCTCAGGATGTTGTTATTACGGATGAGGATTGTGGTACTTTAAGAGGTCTTGTGGCTACTGCCCTGAAAAACAGTGATGAAATCGTTGAACCGCTGTTCGATCGTATCCTCGGACGAACTTCCGTTCACGACCTGTATAAACCGGGAACAGAAGAACTGATCGTAGGTTCCGGTGAACAAATTACGGAAGACATCGCTCAGGCTATCGAAGATGCCGAGATCGAAGAAGTAGAAATCCGTTCCGTATTAACTTGTGAACAAAAACGTGGCGTATGTGCTAAATGTTACGGACGTAACCTGGCTAACGGACGTATGGTTCAACGTGGTGAAGCAGTTGGTGTAATTGCCGCTCAGTCCATCGGTGAGCCTGGTACACAGTTAACACTGAGAACATTCCACATCGGTGGTACCGCTTCCAAGATTACAGGTGCCTCCAGTCTGGAAGCAAAATATGATGGGGTAATCGAGATTGAAGAATTAAGAACCATCAAGAAAAAGAACGAAGCCGGACAAAACGTAGAGTTGGTAATCGGACGTTCTGCTGAAATGAAAATTGTTGATCCTAAAACAAAAGTTGTTTTAACAACCGGTAACATTCCTTACGGTTCACAAATCTATGTGAAACCGAATGCGGCCGTGAAGAAAGGCGACAAGATTTGTGATTGGGATCCATATAATGCGGTTATCTTAACTGAGGTTGACGGTAAAGTTGCCTTCGAAAACTTTGAACTGGGTATTACCTACAAAGAAGAAGCGGATGAGCAAACCGGATTTACCGAAAAAGTGATCTCCGAGATCAAAGACAAGAAAAAAATCCCGGTACTGACTGTTGTTGACGGTAAGAAAAATGTGTTACGTACTTACAACTTACCTGTAGGTGCCCACATCATCGTAAACGAAGGCGACAAAGTAACCGGAGGTGATATTCTTGTTAAGATCCCTCGTGTTGCCGGAGGTACTGCCGATATTACCGGTGGTCTGCCAAGGGTAACTGAGCTCTTCGAGGCCCGTAACCCATCAAACCCTGCTGTGGTTTCCGAAATCGACGGTATCGTTACCTTTGGAAAAATCAAGCGTGGTAACCGTGAGGTAATCGTTGAGTCCAGAAGCGGCGAGGTTAAGAAATACCTGATCAACTTGTCCAAACACATCCTGGTACAGGAAAATGACTTTGTGAAAGCAGGTAACGCCCTTTCCGAAGGTTCGATCACTCCTGCCGACATTCTGGCCATTAAAGGCCCGACTCAGGTTCAGGAATACATCGTGAACGAAGTTCAGGAAGTATACCGTTTACAAGGTGTGAAGATCAACGATAAACACTTCGAAGTAATCGTTCGTCAGATGATGCGTAAAGTATACATCGAAGATCCGGGAGACACGCGATTCCTGGAAAAATCGATCGTGAACAAACGTGATTTCATGGATGAAAACGATTGGATCTTTGATAAATTGATCATTGATGATGCCGGTGAATCCGAAGTATTGAAAGTCGGACAAATTGTTTCTCACCGTCAGTTAAGAGATGAAAACTCGAAACTGAAGCGTATGGACAAGAAAACCGTTGTGGCACGTGAAGCAATTCCTGCTACTTCCAGCCCGATCCTTCAAGGTATCACCCGGGCATCGTTGCAAACCGACAGCTTTATCTCTGCCGCTTCCTTCCAGGAAACGACCAAAGTACTGAACGAAGCTGCCGTGAACGGTAAAGTGGATGACTTACTCGGACTGAAAGAGAATGTTATCGTAGGTGGATTGATTCCTGCAGGTACAGGATTAAGAGAGTACGATGACCTGATCGTTGGTTCGCAGGAAGAATATGATCAACTGGTGGCTGCTAAAAATGAAGCCATTGTTGAAGAATAATAACAACCCGATAGAGAAGCTTGGTTAACGCCAAGCTTCTTTTTTTTAACCCGAAAAACATGAGTCAAGAAAATAACGATAATCAACTGAACATCGAACTCAGTGAAGAAGTTGCTGAAGGCATTTACTCCAACCTGGCCATCATCAGTCATTCGGCTTCGGAATTTGTATTCGATTTCATCAAGGTGATGCCCGGCATGCCTAAAGCGAAAGTAAAATCGAGGGTACTGATGACTCCCGAACATGCCAAACGTTTGTTAATGGCTCTTCAGGAAAACATCGGAAAATTCGAAGCCCATCATGGCAAGATCAAAGACCTGGGCCCAAGCGGCATCCCGATGAACTTCGGAGGACCAACTGCCGAGGCATAGTAAAAAACCAAATCTGAAAAGGGAAGTCAGTTGGCTTCCCTTTTTTTTATGGATGCTCGATGAGGAGTTTACTCACATAGGTTGACTGTGTTTCAATGTGAACAGCCTTTAAGATATACATACCATCCGAAACAGATGAAACATCCTGCACATATTGTGGAGAAGTAACCCGTTTACTCCAAACCAACTTTCCGTCTATACTATATAAACTCATTTCGTTCTCACCTGGAGACAGGCCGGAAACAGTCATTTGCCCGTTTGCAGGGATCGGATATACCTGAATTTGAGAGTGATCCATTCCAAATGATGCAATAGTAATTATACCATTGCTTGGTGGATAGTAGATATAAGAATGCAGTTGATTGACGGATGAGGTTTTAAAAGTAGAATCCGCACAGAAAAAAGTAATATCAAAACAGAGTTGATGCGATGTGTCAGCAAAAGCCGTTGAATAAGAATAAATCGTATCCGTTGTTTGTAAACCAGTGTCTTGTTGAAGAACTGCAATCTCAAATTCATACTGATTAGATCCGAGGTATGAAGCGTTACTGATGTACACACTATCTACATTGAAAGTGTAATTGATTCCGCAATTGGTCAGTGCTGTAAGATAGATCGTATCAACCTGAGAGGATCCCGGGCTCCCCCAAACCGAATCGGAAAGTAAGGGTTCATCCACAAATATTTTATTGCTTACAAAATAATTATTGGATGAATACGATCTTGTTTCCACAATATAAGGTCCAGCACATAATCCTGAATAAGTATACGAGGTATCTACTCCCGAATTTACTTGAACAGATCCTCCCCCGACAGGTTTATAAATGGAATGATAATACGGTGATGCTGCTGGAACATTAAAACTTATTGTATTATACTCCAATTGAGCATCACAAGCTCCCGGGGCAGATTGGGGAGTGATCACTAAAGAATCTTTAAACGGAAAACACGGTGTAACCGGTGGATAATGGAGCGAAACCGTCACTTCTGCTATGAGACTACCTCCCCGCCAAATTCCATATGTATAATAATCTTCACAAAGTCCGTTAAAAGTTGTTGCCGTTGTAACTCCTCCACTCCCTGAATTCCCAAAAGTTCTGGTATCTCCCGGCTGAACATTCATGAAGGAAAAACTGATGCTCCCATTACACATACCCGGTGAACTAGGTAGGGTTGCAATAACCGTATCTAAATAAACTTGCTGTTGGGATATCGGTAGTACTTTGACATATGCCCGAAGGTGATTACAAAGTGTATCAACCAATTCAACTGTAAGTCCTTTATTCTGACAAATGTCCTGTGCATGAAGTCCGCTACTCGGAGACCATGAATTATCCCACCAGGTAATCATATATGGACCATTAGCAGCTCCGTAAGGAATTAAATTGACCTTATTATCACATCCGTTGGCAGATGCATTTCTTTCCACTTCTAATTTAATATAAGCCTGTGAATAACCCACGCAGGCGATCAGTAGCAAACAAACGATGGAAATTACTTTTTTCATATGTCGGATCGGGTTAACAATTGATGTAACTAAGGTAGTTGTTTTTCATCCATAATTTCCTGACTTTCATCATTTTTGCAGGAATGACAGCCTATAAATTAAACATCAAATCCTGGGCTCAGGAAGATCGCCCGAGAGAAAAACTTGCCTTAAAGGGATGCCTGGCCTTATCCGATGCCGAACTGATCGCCATCCTCATCAGCTCCGGAAATAAATCCGAAACGGCCGTGGAACTTTCTAAAAAAATACTCTCCTCCATCGGCCACGACCTCAATAAACTGGGCAAACTAACCATCAATGACCTAAAACGGTTCAATGGTATCGGCGAAGCCAAGGCCATTGCCATCATCGCCGCCATGGAACTGGGCCGTCGAAGAAAGGCCAGTAAGGTCAGGAAAAAAACCACCATTCGATCCAGCCGGCAGGCTTATGATGAGATCAGGGGTGTTCTGAGCGACTTATCGCACGAAGAATTCTGGGTGCTTTGCCTGAACCGGAAAAATGAACTCATCATCAAACAAAACATCAGCAAAGGCGGTGTTTCCGGAACCATCGCAGATACCCGGATCATTTTCAAGAATGCCCTGGAACACCTCACTTCAGCCATCATCCTTTGTCATAATCATCCCTCCGGAAACCTCCAGCCCAGTGAACAGGATGTTCAATTGACTAAAAAAATGAAGGAAGCAGGCCAATTATTGGATATACCTGTTCTGGATCATCTAATTGTGGGAGAAAAAAATTACTTTAGCTTTGCCGATAAAGGGTTAATCTGATCAAATTTGATTTTAATCTACTCACATAAGCTAACCAACCGTTTAAAATACATCTTTACAACCATCTTTAAAGATGTCCTTTTAACCCCTGTTGAATTCACTCAGGATCCTGAGACTTTCAAACAGCATCCCGACGTCAAGATCAATTATACAAGCAAGAATCTAGGTTCGGGGTTGTTTTTTCAATCTTCAACCTTATTGTTTGAAAACGGAATCACAGAACAAAACATCTCTGTATTTAAACACGAAGAATATCCTTGTTTCTTCGCCGTTTCGAAAGAATCGGCCCTTCCCTTCGACCCCTTTGCCGCAAGTTTTTACCTCATAAGCCGGTATGAGGAGTATTTACCGCATATTCGCGACGAACACGAGCGCTTCAACGCCATGGAAAGCCTGGCGTACAAACATCGTTTTTTACAACTGCCTTTGGTCAACATCTGGATCAATCAAATCGAACAAATTATCCGGAAAGCCTACCCCGAATTCAATTTCCCCGAACGGAAATTTCAATTCATCTCCACCATAGATATTGATAATGCCTATGCTTATAAACATAAAGGAAACCTCAGGGCTTTCGGCGGATTGATCAAAGGCATCAAGGAAGGAACATTCGCTAAAAGAATCCGGGTACTTATGGGTAAAGAGCATGATCCTTACGATACTTTTGATTACCAAAATCAAATTCATAAAAAACACAACATCTCCCCTGTTTACTTTATCCTCCTGGGTGACTACGGTGTAAACGACAAGAACATTCCGGTTAATAACCGGGCTTTTCAATCCCTGATCAAATCGTTGGCCGATTACACAACCGTGGGCATCCATCCATCCTATGCTTCCAATTCCAGCAATGAACAACTCACCAAAGAGATTAAACGTTTACAGGATATTACACACCGGAACACCACCAAAAGCAGACAGCATTTTCTGAAACTGGTTCTGCCGGTCACCTATCGAAACCTGATTGAGAACGATATTGAAGAAGATTATACCATGGGCTATGCGGACCATTGCGGGTTCAGAGCCAGCATATGCTCACCCTATCAATTTTATGATCTTGATACGGAGTCCATTACCAACCTGACCATCATTCCCTTCACCGTCATGGAAGCTACTTTTCAGTATTACCAAAATGGCTCTCCGGAAGAAGTCCGTCAACAAATTCACGAGTTAATGCAAAAAGTAAAGGATGTAAAGGGTACCTTTGTGAGTGTATGGCACAATGAATCGCTATCGGATGAAGGCATTTGGAAAGGCTGGAAGAACGTGTACGAATTCATGCTCGAAGAAGCCGGCCTTTAGGAAAAACTACTAATCGAAATTCAAATGGAAGTAATCAATTTAGGAGAAAAAAATTCGGTTTTTAACCAGTTTATTGCTGAAATCCGAAACATCGATGTTCAAACCGACAGCATGCGGTTCCGAAGAAATTGCGAACGCATGGGCGAAATCTTCGCTTATGAAATCAGTAAAACATTTAATTACCATCAGGTCGATGTTACTACTCCTCTTGGTGTAAAAGAAATGCAACTCAGCACCGAACAACCTGTGCTGACGACCATTTTGAGAGCAGGCCTTCCCTTGCATCAGGGCTTACTGAATTACTTCGACCAGGCGGAAAATGCATTCATCTCCGCTTTTCGCAAACACCATAAAGACGGTTCGTTTGATATCGAAACCGAATACCTGGCCAGCCCCAGTGTGGAGGATAAGACCGTTATTTTATCCGATCCCATGCTGGCCTCCGGAGCTTCTATGGTGGTTACGTATAAATCATTACTGGAAAGAGGTACTCCGAAAAAATTACACGTAGTCGTACTCATTGCCAGCACGCAGGGAATCAACTACATCAAACGAAACCTGCCGGACAATACCACGCTTTGGACAGGAGCCATTGATGAAGAGCTTACCGCGCAATCGTATATTGTTCCGGGACTCGGTGATGCCGGTGATCTGGCTTTCGGCTCTAAGGAATAATTATGGACGCAGCCACCATCAGTGAATTATCCATCGATTTTTTGATCGCAGCCGTCAAATTTGTCGTCGCTGCCGGTTTCCTCGTTTTTTCCAGTTCGAATTTCAGTTACCTGGAAATCATCATTACCCTGATCGCTGGAGGGACGACCGGTTTTTTTGTATTCTATTTCTTCAGCAACTGGATCAATCTACAGATCAACAAACTGATCCGATCTAAGAAGAAAAAAAGAAAATCAACCAAAAACCTCAGGCGATTCATCACAATCAAAAATAAATACGGCCTCATCGGGATTTCCATCCTGACTCCGGTCGTATTCTCCATCCCAGTAGGCTCGTTTTTAGCCTCCCGGTTTTTCAGGCATCATAAACTAACATTTCCGATCATGATCAGTGGGATCGTATTCTGGTCCATTGTTTTACCTTTAATCAAACTTTATAACTAACCATGAAAAAACTAACTCTACTCATTCTTTCCGGCAGCCTGTTGGTTGCCTGTAATTCCAGCGACGAACCAACAGTAGAACACGATGCACCTGTACAGGAAGCACCGGCTCCTGTTGTAAGCGATTATGCATTGAACGCTTCTGCGAGCTCGGCAGACTGGGAGCGGACACTGGATCAAAAAGCCACCAAGCAAAAAGTAAAATTATTCGGCAAAATGGTGGATGTGGAACTCGGTGAAGTGAAAATGACCACCACCGGAAGTGTAAACATCAGCGAAGGAGGCCTTACATTATCCGACAACGACATAACCAGTGCTCATGTGGTCTTCGACATGGCCTCTTTTCAGCTGGCCAAAGAAAAAGATTCCGGTCTGTTCGATGTGAAACAATATCCGAATTCCACCTTGATGCTGAACGATTTTTCGGACAGCACGGCCACGGGAACATTAACGATCCAACAAACCTCCAAAGAAGTTCCGGTGAAGATTTCGGTAACCAAAAGTGATCAAACTTACACCCTGAAAGGTAGCTTTACAGTGAACACCCTGGACTTCCCTTTGCGTGAAAAAGTGAAAGAGAAAGATGTGAACAAGGACGAGATCCTCGTGAATTTCGATCTGAACTATTCAAAATAACTACTTCATCGTGTATCGGATTCCGAAGAATCCCCTGATGCCCTGAAAGGACGTATACACATAAGTGGGATCAAAACTCCAGCCGTAAGGGTTATCAACCGGATCGTCGGCTTTTTTATCGAACGGATCATGGGCTCTCAGAATGGAATACGGAGGAGGCGTGAAGTTTAACAGGTTTTTCACCCCAAAATAAACTTCCCAGCCTTTTGGAAAGGTTTTGGTTAATTGGATATTCTGGATGCTGTACCAGTCCGAATACCCGGGCCGTTTATCGTTTTGAAGCAATGGTAATTTCATGGGGCCGTAAAGGTTCCCGCTGTAATCAATTTTCAGGTTACTTTTTTGGAACGAATAGCTAACACTATAAGTTCCGGATACGTTCTCGGTAAACAGCTGCTCATGTTTCTCAAAGATTCCGTCTTCCCCTTCTTCCACCTGATAAACATCCAGGAAAGTGGCACCGAGCTTGATCACTAATGGCGAAGTAAAATTCCAGGTGGTATTAAAACTAGCTCCTCTGGAAACAGCGTACCCGTTTAAATTTTCATAGATGATCAGGTTATCATCGGTCGTATAATCGGGATTGATCTTGTTGGTAAAATGTGTGTAAAACACACTGGCATCCAGGTTAATAAATCCAAACCGGGTGTTGATGAATTTCTGATAAAACACATTGCCATTATACGATTGCTCGGGTTTCAGGTGTTCTTTTACAATCACTTCCCGGGCTCCCTGAGCGGCAGCATGATCTTCCGTGAAAATGTTGGCTACCCGGTAACCGGTTCCAAAACTGAATCTCAGAATGTTGTTATCGTTTGGCGACCATTTATAATTCGCTCTGGGAGTCAGAATATCGCCATGCCTCGAATCGTAATCGTATCGAACTCCCAGTAAGAGTTTATGCTTTTCGTGCAGGCTGTATTCATCCTGAAGAAATACTCCCGGCAGATAAATGCGGTTGGGTAGGTTGTGCGGATCAGCAGTATCGGGCGAGAATGTTGCCGGTGTATTGTCATCGTAATAGGTGTATCGGAAAGCCGTTCCCAAAGTAACATCGTGCAGATCCCATAATTTTTTATTCCAATGCAATTGAGCATAAGCGATATCCTGATCGGCAATGTACGAGGTATTCCCGTAAGCTGCATTCTGATGATGATCGGCATATGAAAAGCTAAACAGGATGGTTTCGGTAGTAGGCAACTGGTAATTTCCAAGAATTTCATACCTGTTGGTGTAGATGGATTCTCCATAAATGCTGTCTCCTCCACGAAATTCGGGAGACCATTGCATTTCTCCTCCCCACCGGTCTTCGTACACATAGCGAATACCCAACGATGCGACCCGGTCTTTTTTTCGGTCGATGCTGTATTTGTTAAAGATCGAGATCCGGTCTGCCAGTGTCACATCGGTAAAATTGTCTCCGTTATTGTCGATCGGATTCGAATAATTAAAGTAGCTGATGCCCAGCAAACTATTTAGCTTTCCGATCCTGTACTTCGTGGATACATCCGTATTGATCTCTCCCCAGGTCGTTGCCATCAGGTCGAATGAAAACCGGGGTGCATCTTTCGGCGATGCAGTAATTACATTGATCAGCCCGCCAACGGCTTCCGACCCGTATAAAGTAGAAGCAGGACCTTTCACCACCTCCATTTGTGCAATCATGCTGTTGGGAATACCATTCAATCCATATACGGATGCCAGCCCGCCAACTACAGGCATCCCGTCTATCGTAACCATGGTGTAAGGACCTTCCATGCCGTTAATGTGTACATCACCGGTATTGCAAACGCTGCAATTGATCTGAGGGCGTACTCCATTGACAATTTGCAGGGATTGAAACAGCGACGGTGTGGGGTTTTTCTTAAAGTAAACCGGTTTATACACTTCAATCGGAACAGCCGATTCCCTGATGGAGGTTTCCTTAAGTGTGCCGGTAACCACAAATTCATCCATCTCCTGAGAAGTGCTTTCGAGTGTGGCGTTTAATCGCGTAACCGTTCCGGGTTGAACAACGATGCTTTGCTTGTTGCTTTTATACCCCACGGCTGAGAACTGGATCGTATATTTGCCGGCAGGTACCTGCTTCATTTCGAAATAACCGTCCATATCTGATGCTGTTCCTAAGTTTGTTCCTGCCAGCCCCACATTGGCAAAAGAAACAGCCTCCTCACCATGCATGATTCGGCCCTTAATGGCGCCGGTTTGCCCAAACAGACACACCGGGAACAACAACATAATGATCAAGACGTATTTCATTTTCTTATTTAGAATGATTTTAAATAACATGGCAAATCTACTTGCAGCCGGGTTGATGAGCAATACCTGAAATGTGGTATTTTAACTTTGACAAATCTATCATTTATTTTTAGACTAATCTAAATTTATTTTTATATTTGCACAAACATCACTCATGCACTCGTTCACGGAAGAAAATTACCTGAAGGCTATTTTTAAGCTTGAAAAAAGCTCAGGAGCTGCGGTATCCACAAATTCCATTGCCGATCTCCTTGAGACCAAAGCTTCGTCGGTTACGGATATGATCAGGAAACTATCGGATAAAAAACTGGTGAGCTATCAGAAGTATAAAGGAGTTAGTCTCACACCCAAAGGAAAAGGCATTGCCATTTCCATCATCCGGAATCACCGGTTATGGGAAGTGTTCCTGGTTGAAAAGCTGGACTTTAAATGGGATGAGGTCCATGAACTTGCCGAAGAACTGGAACATGTACATTCCGAAAAACTAACCGAAAAACTTGATCAATTCCTGGATTACCCCAAATACGATCCTCACGGCGATCCGATACCCGATAAGAATGGTAATGTGGTGCAGCACAAAGACATTACTTTAGCCGACATGTTACCAAAAGAGAACTCCATTGTGGTTGGCGTAAAAGAACATTCTAAAAGTTACCTCAATTACCTCGATAGTGTCGGACTGATCCTGGGAGCACAGATTGAGGTGATTGAAATTGCGGACTTCGACCGGTCCATGACCGTTACCGTTGATGGTCAGAACAAGGTCAACATCTCCCATCAGGTGAGTAAAAATTTAATCGTAAAAAAATGCTAGAAGAATTTAAACTTTTTATTGAAAGCGTTGAAAATCCTGTTATGCAGGCGCTATATGCTTCTTTGTTTACCTGGGGCGTAACAGCTTTAGGTGCTGCTTTCGTGTTCTTCTTTAAATCCATGAACCGGGCCATTTTTGACGGCATGTTAGGGTTTACCGGGGGCGTAATGGTGGCTGCCAGTTTCTGGTCACTGCTGAGCCCGGCCATAGAAATGTCGGGTGGAGAAGGGTTTACCAAAGTGATTCCCTCCGCACTGGGATTTATGGGCGGTGCTTTATTTCTCTACGGTCTGGATAAGGTGATGCCTCACCTGCACATCAACTTCAAAAAGGATGAAGCGGAAGGCGTAAAAACAGAATGGCATCGGTCTACCCTGCTGGTTCTGGCTATTACCTTGCACAATATTCCCGAGGGACTCGCCATTGGCGTGATCTTCGGCGGTGCGGCTGTCGGGTTCGAAGGAGCCACGATTGGTGGTGCCGTTGCCCTGGCCATCGGGATCGGCATCCAGAACTTTCCCGAAGGGATTGCCATCTCCATGCCGTTGCGCCGGCAAGGTCTTTCGCGGTGGAAGAGCTTCAATTACGGACAACTATCCGCTATTGTCGAGCCCATCGCTGCTGTACTGGGCGCCTGGGCGGTGATGGCCTTTCAGCCCATCCTCCCCTATGCCCTGGCCTTTGCCGCGGGAGCAATGATCTATGTGGTGGTGGAAGAGGTTATTCCGGAGACGCAGCGCGACCGGTTTACCGATATTGCCGTGCTTGGATTTATCGGCGGGTTCATCGTGATGATGATGTTGGACGTTGCCCTGGGCTAATCTGCATTATTTGCTTTCTTATTGCTAATTTTGTAGCATGGCCAACACCATTAATATCAAGAACAAACGGGCAAGTTTTGAATTTGAGTTCCTGGAGAAATTCACGGCAGGCATTCAATTAACCGGAACGGAAATCAAGAGCATCCGTGCCGGTAAAGCCAGTATTGTGGAAGGCTATTGCTTCCTGAAAGATGGTGAGCTTTTTATTAAAAACATGTACATTGCCGAGTACGAACAAGGAACCTACAACAACCATAACCCCAAACGCGATCGGAAACTCCTGCTCAACAAATCGGAGATCAATAAACTGGAGCGCAAGAAAAAAGATGTGGGATTAACCATTGTTCCGTTGCGTTTATTCATCAATGCCAATGGTTATGCCAAGCTGGAAATCGCCCTGGCAAAAGGTAAAAAACTCCATGACAAACGGGAAGACCTGAAATCCAAAGATGCCAAACGATCAATGGATCGGGCATTGAAAAAATAGCACGGTAGTTGTTCCCTATTTTATCCTTAAATTTGTATGTAAACCATTGTAACTTGAAACAAACAGCATTACTCATACTTCTGGTTCTCATCAACTTGCTTCCTGTTTCTGCACAGCTGGACGGTACGAAGCAGGAAGACACCTGGATGGAAGATAACGTTTTTCTGGATGGTGTGGTTACCGACTATTACACCGGTGAGGAAATCAGCGGAGTAAGCATTAAGGCTACAGCCAACGGCCAAACCGTCGCATCCGGCACTTCAGATGGTAAAGGAGAATATAAAACCGTACTGGAGTATGACAAGGTGTACACGATTACCTTTTCCAAACCGGGTTACGTGAGCAAAACCATCACCATGAATACGACCGGCGTTCCGGACTTAAAGCGGCAGAAAGTCCCCGACATGGTTGCAGAGATCACGTTGTTCAAACCCAATGACTGCATCAAGACCGATATCCTCAACCAACCCATCGGAAGGGCAGTTTACTTTAGCAACAAGAATGTGATGGATTGGGATATGGAATACTCCATGCCCCGCCTGGAAAAGTTGAACAAGATGCTCGACAAATGTGCCCGTGAACAGGAAGAAAAACAAGAACAATATGAGGAACTCATGAAACTGGCTGATAAAGCATTCAGCAAGGAGGACTATCAAACGGCTTTAACCAACTATAAAAATGCCCAGCAAGTTTTCCCGGAAGAACCTGAGCCCAAGAAAAAAATCCAGTTAATCGAGACCGAACTGGCTAAAAAAGCCGAAGCCGAAAAACAACGGGCCGAAGAAAAGGCCCGGGCCGAAGCGGAAGCCAAAGCCAAAGCGGAGGCAGAAGCAGCAGCTAAAAAAGCAGAAGAAGAACGTTTAGCCAAAGAAAAAGCGGCAGCGGAAGCCAAAGCCAAAGCCGAAGCCGAGGCTAAAGCACTCGCCGAAGCCGAAGCCAAAGCGAAAAAGGAAGAAGAGGAACGTCTGGCAAAGGAAAAGGCTGAGGCCGAAGCCAAAGAAAAAGCGGCAGCAGAAGCTCAAGCTCTCGCAGAAAAAGAAGCGGCAAGAAAAGCAGAAGAAGCAGAACGAAAAGCGAAAGAGAAAGCGAAAGCCGAAGCTGAGGCTCAGGCTTTAGCAGAAAAAGAGGCGAAAGAAAAGGCCAAAAAAGAAGCCGCCGCATTAAAAGCTGAGGAAGAACGCTTAGCCAAAGAAAAAGCGTTGGAAGAAGCTAAAGCGAAAGCCATTGCTGAAAATCAAGCCAAAATAGAAAAAGAGTTGGCCCAACAACAAGCCAAAACTGAAAAGGAAGCCAAAGAAAAAGCACAAGCCGAGGCGAAAGCGAAGGCCGAAGCGGAGGCCAAAGCACTGGCCGATCAGGCAGCAGCCCAAAAACGGGAAGAAGAAGAACGACTGGCGAAAGAGAAAGCTGCTGAGCTGGCTAAAAAGGCCGAACAGGAAAGGGCTGTCAACGCAGAAAACCTGTTAACCGTTCAGGCTGAAGTTAAAGTGGAACTGGCCGCACAAGAGAAAAGGGAAAAAGAAGCCCTGATGAACCCGCCTGCCGAAACCAATTCCGGTGAAATCAACGGTTCGTCATCCATTAAGATTAAAAACAAAAACAAGGGAAGACATCTCTACGAAAAACCAAACAAGAGTAAGCCTGGAAAAGGTCCTGAACTCAAGAAAAGAATTGTACTCTAAGGCATTTCGAAAATCGGGCTGATCGTGGTGTTATACACTTCTTTCGGTCGTTTTAAAAATCCGGGACGATACTCATTGTAACCTGTTCTCACAAATTGCTCCTCCAGAGGCTTTTCCTCCTTTTTCTTCAAAAAATCCCCCCGGCCGACAAAAACAAGATCGCTTAGGCTCACAACATAATCTTTTTCTTCCGGACGGTAGGAAATACTCACATTAGCCGTAAAGTCCGTTTTCTGTACAATCTGAGGCACCCCGACGATCCCAACCTTCTTCACATCCACAGAATAATAGTTCAGGCGGCCAATGATCAGGTTTCCTTCCTGCTTTACTTTTTGAAAAATGTCCGAATTCTCAAAATATTGATACACTTCTTCTTTGGATTTCTCTGTTGCGTATGCCTTTTGCCAACTTATTTTATCATCGTTCAGGTAAAAATTCTGATCTTCTGCCTGGGCAAACATACTGGCGGCAACCAATAAACATAAGGATAGGAATAACTGCTTCATGATTTTTGAATTTTGGCTAAAGATACAAAAAATGAGCCAACTGTTTTTTCAATAGGAATCCAATAAAGCAGACTGTTCGCCTTTCATTTTAGGATGAAGCTCCTTAACTTTATGGAAAATTTACACTAACTAACTAATTATTTAAATAAACTGATATGAAAAAGAATCTACTCCTGGGTACGGTAGCGGCATTCGCTTTTGCAGGAGCAAATGCACAGTCTATCGTAACCACAGATCCGCAATTCAGAAGCGTTGTTCTGGAAGAATTCACCGGCCTTCACTGTACTTATTGCCCTGATGGTCACGTACGGGCCGATGCTATTAAAGCTGCCAATCCCGGCAGAGCCGTATTGATCAACATCCACACCGGTGGTTACGCCGTTCCTAGTGGAAGCGAACCTGATATGAGAACATCCGAAGGGGATGCCATCGCCAACTTATCCCAGCCAAACGGGTATCCTGCAGGATCTGTGAACCGTGATGTTTTTCCTGCCAGTGATATCAATACCGCTATGGGAAGAAGCTCCTGGGCATCTTCTGCCGATCAGGTTTTAATGGAGCCAACACCTGTAAACGTTGGTGCCACTACTACTTACAATTCTTCAACAAGAGAACTGACCATTGATGTTGAAGCCTATTACACAGCAAACAGCGCCGCTGCAAACAACTACATCCACGTAGCGTTGATCCAGGATTCGATCCTTGGCCCTCAAACAGGTGGTACAACCTACAACCCAACTAACTATGTTGGTGGTTTATATGTTCACAGTAAAGTGTTGCGCGATCTGGTTACTCCTCTTTGGGGAGACACCATCACCAGTACTACTCAAGGGTCTCTGTACCAAAAACAATATGTATACACCCTGCCTACTTCGATCACCAGCCTGACTGTTGTTCCCGAGCATTGTAAAATTGCTATTTTCGTTACCGAAACCAAAGAACACATCTACACAGGAATCGAATTAGGATTGGATGGTGTGACCAATAACGGCGCTTCATTGACCTACTATGGTGGCCTTACCAACCTGAACACGGCTGTTCTGGAAGGTACTGCTCCTGATACTTCTGCTTTCACGTTTGATTTTACACCTTCCATGACCACTCCGGTAGACTTCATCTTTGAACTGACTACCGATGCTCCTGGTGACTGGAACGGTTATTATACCGTAAACGGAACGGACTACACCAGCAGAGACACCCTGACCATCATGAATGGAACCGTTGCTAACCTGGGTGTTGGTGTTATTCCCGGAGCTACAGGTGCCGTATCGAAATACACTTTAATCATGAAGCCGATCAACGATACCACCAATGTGACTTATCAGGATGTATACGTGATCTCCGGAATTACCGACCTGGTTGTAAATGGTACAGGTGATTGGGGTGACGGACTGAACTACAACTGGGAATCGTTGTACACCGACGGACTGAACTACGCCGGGAATACAGCATACGATGCTACTTCCGGATTCGTGTTCAAAGAAGCTAAAAATGCCAATGCACTGAGCGGTGTAAATAACATCTATCTGAATGTCGGCTGGACTTTCCCTAGCTTTACCGACGATGAGGCCAATGCCATCGTTGCCTTTATGAATGCCGGAGGAAATGTGTTCGTTGCAGGTCAGGATATTGCCTGGGACATCATGAGTGGTTCGGGATATGGTACTTCAGCTACCATCAATCTGTTCTCCAACTACTTCAACTCTACTTATGTGGCAGATGGTAGTGCTTCAAGCAACTCATTAACTGCCAACAGCAGTGATGCCGTATTCGGAACAGTATCAACATCTTCTGTGATCGATGCTTATAACGGTAACATGTACCCGGATCAAGTTAATCCTAAAACAGGTGGTTTAAACATCTTCAACTATCCCGGAAGTAAATCTGCCGGTACCCGCTACGAAAACGGTACTTACAAAGTGGTTTACATGGGTGTAGGTATGGAAATGGTACAAAACACCACCGTTAAGAACGACATCATCAAATGGTCGCACGACTGGTTCTACGGACTGGTTTCTACTGAGGAGTTCGATAACTTTGCCAACAGCGGCATGAAGGTTTACCCGAATCCGAACAACGGTAACTTCACCATCAGCATCAATGCCGAAGGTGTATACAACCTGTCTGTCGTAAACTTACTCGGTGAAGAGGTTTACCACGCTAAAGTGAACAACGCTTCAGCTACGAATGTAAACGTTGACCTGTCTGAATTACCTGCAGGAGTTTACGTTGTGAAACTAGCGAACAACGAACATGTAGCTACTCAAAAGATTATCGTTGAGTAAGACATGGCTGTAAGATCATAAAAAAGAGGAGCGATCGCTCCTCTTTTTTTTATACAAAAACGGCTTCTTTCGAACAATGTACAATTGGGCCTGCTCGCCGTACGGAAGGTCGCCTTCGTTTATCGGATAGTCCTGACAGCCTTTAAATACATCATAAACAAAAAATATAACTAACTGACAATCTTACTTTTAGATATCCTCTATTTTTACGTTTGAAATAAACCTTTTTCATTACATTGATATTATTTATTAGTTTTATCTCTGAATGAACCCCTTCTCAATTAAATCAAAAATTATGGAACAACCGGAAGAACTCGAAACAAACGGAACCGCACCGAAGCAACGCCACGGATGTGTTACAGCCTGGCTGATACTAATGATTGTTGCCAACTCCATCTCTGCCGTGATGTATTTGCTGGCAGGAGACATGATTGCCCGGGGGCTACCCGGAAGTGTATCTACCTCTACGCTGGTTATTCTTGGAATTATCGGGGGAGCGAATGTGATGTTTGCCATTATGCTCATGCAATGGAAAAAGATGGGATTCTGGGGTTACGCCGGTTCCAGCATTGTTATCCTGTTCATTAACCTTTCCATCGGATTGGGAATCGGCCAATCGGTGATGGGTCTGGTAGGTATCGGAATATTATACGGCATTTTGCAGATCAAAAAGAACGGCGAATCGGCCTGGGAGCATCTTCAATAATTCCGCATTCGCTTTATTGAATTAACCATGTGCCGGGTTGAACCGAAATAGTTTATTTCAGCTTCTGTTTACATCTAAGTATTTATACGTAGTAATGTATTACTCATGATACGTATTTTTCACGCCGATACTCTCTGAATATTTTTTATCTTTCAGTCA
>JAGQZT010000145.1 GCA_020435335.1 Flavobacteriales bacterium
GCCTTCCTGCACGATAAGCGCCTTCAGCAAATGTTCCGGCTCAATCGCCGGATGGTTATAACTTTCTGCCAGGTGTTGCGCTTCAAGAATCGCTTCCTGGCCCTTTTGTGTAAATTTGTCGATTCTCATTTTTCCCTCTGTAAAAGATTGTTTTTGGAATGATGGTTACATAATATGCAGTATGTTCACATATGGTCAGAATTTAATAAGATCGATGTAAGAAAAGAATAAAATCGTGTATGTAAGGTTTGAGCCGTTCTACAATAAGTTTTTGAATGGGAAATAGGGTATACTTGTTGAGGTAACAGGTTGACTTTCGTGATGGAGAAAAGTTATGCTGACGCGCTTAAAAGTATCTGGTTTTAAGAACTTAGTAGATGTAGATATTCAATTTGGCCCTTTTACCTGCATTGCCGGCGCGAATGGAGTAGGGAAGTCAAACTTGTTTGATGCCATTCAATTCATGAGTGCCTTAGCGGATAATACTTTAATAGAGGCTGCATTGGCAGTCCGAAGGCCACAAAGCGGAAGAGTTTCGAGTGTACGCAGCTTATTTCATCGAGTTGGTGGTGATTATGATGATGAAATGCATTTTGAAGCAGAAATGATTATCCCCCGAACAGGTGTCGATGATTTAGGACAGGAAGCCGAAGCGTCTATTACTTTTTTGCGTTATAAAATATCCTTAGCATATCGTCAGGATGATAATTTGCCTTCCATAGGTTCTTTAGAATTATTGCATGAAGAACTCGAACACATTAATTTGGGTGATGCTCCCAAATATTTGCAGTTTCCACACACTGTTCGAAAATGGCGCAATTCGGCCGTCAAAGGAAGGCGAATTTCTCCTTTTATTTCCACTGAAGGTGATGGTGAACACAGAACAGTTAAATTACATCAGGATGGGAATAGTGGCCGGCCAAAAAACTTTTTGGCAAGGACTTTACCTCGAACGGTGCTGTCAACTGTTAATGCAACTGAGAGTCCAACCGCTTTGCTTGCTCGCCGAGAAATGCAGTCCTGGCGATTGTTACAATTGGAACCGTCATCCCTCCGAGAACCGGATGAATTTACAACGAAACCGGGTTTAGATGCGAATGGTTCTCACCTTCCGGTTACCCTCTATTATTTGTCAAGGACTTATGATTCAGGAAATAATGGTAATGAATCTTCCTGGTTATATGAACAGGTTGCCAGTCGCCTATCTGAACTAATAGATGATGTTCATGCAGTTGATGTTGATCGTGATGAAAAACGCCAATTATTAACATTACAAGTGACCGACAATGAAAACACCATACATCCGGCACGTTCGCTTTCGGATGGAACATTGCGGTTTTTGGCATTGGCAATTTTAGAGCAAGATCCCGAAGCGATTGGTCTTGTTTGTTTGGAGGAGCCGGAAAATGGAATCCATCCAAAACGTATTCCGGCCATGTTACGACTTCTCGAAGATATTGCAGTAGATGTTAATGAGCCGGTAGGATTGGATAATCCACTGCGCCAGGTAATCATTAATACACATTCCCCCGTTGTTGTAAATCAGGTTCGGGATGATTGTTTGCTTGTTGCGGATTTGAAAGAGGTAATTCGACAAGGAAAAAGGTTTAAAAGCGTAAAGTTTAGCTGGCTTCCGGAAACCTGGCGTGCTAAAGCA
>JAGQZT010000146.1 GCA_020435335.1 Flavobacteriales bacterium
CGGTGATGGATAATCGTTTCGGTGGAGTGGAGTTCGATCAGCGCATTTATATGAACAATGTGTTGGATTACGACGGTTACCGTTTGTTTCAGTCTTCGTACGATCAGGATGAACATGGAACCATTCTGTCGGTAAACCACGATTGGTGGGGTACGGGAATTACTTATGCCGGCTATGCGCTTATGATGGTTGGGATGGTGTTGACCCTGATTTCGAGAAAATCAAGGTTCGTTACTTTAATCAGAAAAATAACGGATCTTAAAGTGAAATCGGTGGTCATACTCTTTATCACGGCACTTATTTCTTCTTCTTCAGTAGCCCAGCACAACCACAATGCACCACGTGCTGCAGAAATGAAAGAAGTTACGATCGATTTGGATCACTCCGAAAAGTTCAGTCGTTTATTGGTTCAGGATCAGGCGGGTAGAATCAAGCCGATTCATACCATGGCCTCTGAAATTGTTCGTAAAGTAACGGGAAAAGAGGAGTTCAATTGGGAAACGCCGACCCAGGTGTTTATCGGAATGATGTATAATCCGGTACAATGGAGAAATGTGGCGATGATCAAAGTCTATAATCCCGAACTGGAAGAAAAACTCGGGGCAACTGATCATTACATCTCATTTGTTGACTTGTTTGATGAAAATTTCAATTATAAGCTGGGGGAAGAAGTAGAGATCGCTAAACGAAAGAAACCGGCCGAGCAAAGCAAATACGACAAGGAAGTGTTGAAGGTCGATGAGCGTGCAAACATCTGTTTCATGGTTTATCAGGGCGCTATGTTGCGTGTGTTCCCCAAGTTTAAAGACCCTAACCATTCCTGGTTTACCAGTACCGAATATCAACAGTTCGATAACCACGATTCCCTCTTCGTAAAAGCGATCATTCCGTTGTATTTCTCATCCGTTTCTCAATCCGTGCAGGAAGGGAATTGGGCTAAGGCCGATAGTGTTTTAAAGCACATCTCCGATTATCAGATGAAATTCGGCGGAGAGGTGCTTCCTCCGCAGAAAAAGATCGATCTGGAGATTCGCTACAATAAGATGCAGTTGTTTAAAAAGCTGTTCCGCTATTATGCATTGGTTGGTTTTATCATGCTGGTTTTACTGTTTATAGATATTGTAGTTTCTGTCAGGTGGATCAGAATAGTGGTGAATATATTGACCGCCATAATGTTCCTGATGTTCCTGATGCACGCTGCCGGACTGGCTATCCGGTGGTATGTTTCCGATCATGCTCCGTGGAGTAATGGCTATGAAGCCATGATTTACATTGCCTTTGTAACCGTTTTGGTTGGTTTTATCTTTGCGCGGATGACAAAAATTGCCGTCGCTGCTACGGCAATACTGGCGTCATTAATTCTAATGGTTGCTCACCTCAACTTTATGGATCCGGAGATCACACCGCTTGTTCCGGTGTTGAAATCATACTGGTTAATGATCCATGTGGCCGTAATTACAGGCAGTTATGCTTTTTTAGGGTTTGGCGCAATCCTGGGGCTGATGAACTTGATTCTTCTCATATTCACAACAACTGGAAACAAGGTCAGGATTTCACGGGCTTATCAGATGCTGACATATATCAACGAAATGACAGTTACTATTGGTCTTTTTATGGCCGCTATCGGAACGTTTTTGGGGGGTGTGTGGGCTAACGAAAGTTGGGGTAGGTATTGGGGGTGGGATCCGAAAGAAACCTGGGCACTGGTAATCGTATTGTTCTATGCCATGTTACTTCATTTGCGTTTCATTCCGAAAGCCAATGGCAAGTTCTTATTCAATACACTCTCACTTTTTGGGTTTAGTACCGTTATCATGACCTATTTCGGGGTTAATTATTACCTGTCGGGATTGCATTCATACGCCAAAGGCGATCCGGTTCCGATTCCGACTTATGTGCCGATCACGTTGGGAGTTGCTATTCTCATTACGATCATTGCTTATATCAGGAATAAAAAAATGGCTGCCAAATAAGCAGCCATTTTTAGTTATCGATTTTCTGTTGATTTATCTAACCACGCTGACGTGTCCTGTTTTTTTGTAGGTTTTGCCATCCAGGTCCTGGAACACGATCCTCCATACGTATACATTGTTCGGCACCAGTTTCCCTTTATAGGTTCCGTCCCATGGTTCAAACAAGGTGTGTGATTCGAAGAGAATCTCTCCCCAACGGTCAAAGATGTAGAAGCCGTAATCTTCCGTGCTGATTCCGAATCCTTTCGGACCAAATCCGTCATTCATACCGTCAAAATCCGGAGTAAAGGCATTGGGGATGTAGATGGCAAATTCACCTTTTACAATGGCCGTGTTGGTAATGGTGTTGGTACATCCGTTGGCATCGATCACAGTCAGGGTTACCAGGTATTTTCCGGTATCTTCAGGGAAGGTGTACGATGGGTTCTGCATACCGCTGGTATCCAGTCCGCCGAAGTTCCACCACCAGTTTACAATATTGGTGTACGACTGGTCAAAGAAATTGATCGTCGGGTTGAACATGGTGGTCGGATTCGGATCCATGATGAAGTCCGCCACCGGATTGGCAAACACTTCCACGTAGTTGTTTTTGGTGATGCTGTTCACGCAGCCGGTATTGGCATCTGCCACGGTCAGGGTTACATCGTAAGTCCCCGGGGTGTTGTAAGTATGCGACACGGTATCTCCTCCCGCACCCGAGCCGTC
>JAGQZT010000147.1 GCA_020435335.1 Flavobacteriales bacterium
CGATCTTCTTAACTACCGTGGGAGTAACCGGAGGGATCGGGATCGATCTGAAGAACTGGGTGAAGAAACAAGATGCGGATGGCAATACGGTTATGGATGAAAACGGAGACCCTGTTTTGGAACAGGTGTATTCGATTGATACCGGAACGGTGCTGACCATCAATACCAAGAAAAAGAAACTATACCATGGAGACAAAGAACTGAAAGATATTTCTGCGGCACTAACACCACAAAAGATGGAGTTCATCAAGGCCGGAGGTTCGTATGCGGTGGTCTTCGGGAAAAAATTACAAACATTTGCCTGTAAAACTCTGGGGATTGATATTCCGCAAGTCTATGCCCCTTCGAAAGAGATCTCTCATGAAGGACAAGGATTAACGGCCGTCGAAAAAATCTTTAACAAGAATGCGGTTGGAACGACTCCGGGTAAAACCTTACATGCCGGTTCCGATGTGCGTGTTGAAGTGAATATCGTCGGTTCTCAGGATACAACCGGATTAATGACCTCCCAGGAGCTGGAAATGATGGCTGCTACCGTGATCTCTCCGATCGTGGATGCCGGATACCAATCGGGTTGTCATACGGCTTCCGTTTGGGACGATAAATCCAAAGCCAATATTCCGAGGCTGATGAAGTTTATGAACGACTTTGGTTTAATAACCGGTCGCGACCCGAAAGGGAAATACCACGCCATGACTGATGTAATCCACAAGGTTTTGAATGACCTGGCTGTGGACGACTGGGATGTGATCATCGGAGGAGATTCTCACACACGGATGTCGAAGGGTGTTGCTTTCGGCGCCGATTCGGGAACGGTGGCTTTAGCTTTGGCAACCGGAGAGGCTACCATGCCGATTCCGGAATCCGTGAAGGTAACCTTTAAAGGAACCATGAGAAGTTTTATGGACTTCCGTGATGTGGTTCATGCCACGCAACAACAAATGCTGAAACAGTTCGGCGGGGAAAATGTGTTTCAGGGGCGAATTATTGAAGTGCATATCGGTACGTTAACGTCCGATCAGGCGTTTACGTTCACCGACTGGACTGCCGAGATGAAAGCCAAAGCGTCTATCTGTATCTCGGAAGATGAAACATTAATCGAATCCCTGGAGATCGCCAAAGGGCGTATTCAGATCATGATCGATAAAGGGATGGATAACGGGAAGCAGGTGTTGAAGGGGCTGGTAGACAAAGCCAATGCCCGTATTCAGGAGATTAAAACCGGAACGAACCCGGCACTGAAACCGGACGCAAATGCCAGATACTACGCTGAGGTGGTGATCGATCTGGATGAGATTGCCGAACCAATGATCGCCGACCCGGATGTGTACAACGAAGATGTTTCCAAACGTTACACACACGATACCATCAGACCATTATCCTATTATGGAGGAACGAAGCAAGTGGATTTGGGGTTTGTGGGTTCTTGTATGGTTCACAAGGGTGACATGAAAATACTTGCGCAGATGCTGAAGAACTTTGAGAAACAACATGGACATGTAGAATTTAAGGCGCCATTGGTTGTAGCTCCCCCGACCTATAATATTGTAGATGAGCTGAAGGCGGAAGGTGATTGGGATGTGCTGGAGAAATATGCCGGATTCGTATTCGACGATAACAATCCGAAGAGTGCGGCCCGCACCAAATACGAGAATAAACTGTATCTGGAGCGACCAGGATGTAACCTGTGCATGGGGAATCAGGAAAAAGCCGAGCCTGGAGATACCGTTATGGCTACGTCAACACGATTATTCCAGGGAAGGGTTGTGAAAGATGCCGATGGGAAGAAGGGAGAATCGTTGCTGTCTTCAACTCCGGTAGTGGTGTTGTCTACCTTCTTGGGCAGAACTCCAACCATGGATGAGTACGAAGCCGCCGTGGAAGGCATTGTGTTAACCAAGTTCAAGCCGACGGCGAAGCAATTGGTAAGTTAATCAGATCAATTCTTAAAATAGAAAGCCCGGATACATATCCGGGCTTTTTTATGCGCAAGGTCACTTTTTGTGATAAATTTTCTTTCTAAATTAGTTGAGAAAATTCAAAAGTATGATGTTGAGGAAATTTTTAATGGCTCTGTTGTGTCTCCTTGCATTGAGGTCCTTTGGTCAGTATGCAGAAAGTATACGGGCCGGGAGGCCGGGGCAGGCGGTGGATGCGTTTACTGTGGGGAAAGGAGTGTTTCAGATCGAATCCGGTATCGGAGATGATGTGGAGGAGCAGCATGATGATTTGGAAATCCAGCATTTGGATTTCGGGAATGTGATTCGGATAGGTGTTATGGAGCGATTTGAAGTTGGTATAGAGATGGACTGGCAAACCGATTTCATCCATGATAAGCAACATACTAATTTTTCCTATGCGGAGGATGTGAATTATTTCGGTGTGCGGATGAAAGGAAACATTTTCCAGGGAGAAGGTTTGGTGCCTTCAATTGGTGGGCAGTTTAATTTGGGATTTCCGTCAGAAGGGCTTAACCGGACGAAGTATTTTTCGCCAAAACTGGCATTGCTGATGACACAGTCACTAAGTCAGCGTTTCGGGCTAACCACCAATGTTGGGAGTGAAATGGATGGATCATCGTCGGATTGGGCAACCTTTTATGCGGTTAATTTAGGCTGTTCGATAACCGATAAACTCAGCCTCTTTATTGAAAATTACGGTACTGTTTCAGCAGGCGAGCTGGATGTGAAATTCGACGGGGGTATGGATTATCTCTTAACGAATAACCTGAAAATCGACCTGTATGGTGGTTACGATAAGATTACCAACGGTGATGAGTTTTTTGTGAGTGTCGGATTAAGCTGGCGAACCCATCGTAATTAAGGTTTTATTCGTGGTTTTCCCACCACCTGTTCGTTTGTGCCGGTTCGTTCCAGGTTACAATTTCTCCGAGATTCGGGGTGTGGATGGATAAGTTTTCTTTTTCAGCAGCTGCAACAAATCGTTCGATCGGATCTTTCCAGGAATGCAGGGATAAGGGGAATCCTCCCCAGTGGACCGGAATGGCCGTTTTGGCCTTGGATTCGAGAGCTGCCTGAACCGTTTCTTCAGGATACATGTGGATGGCATGCCAGAATTTGTCATACTGCCCGCACTCCATGAATGCCCAGTCGAAGGTTCCGAACCGTTCTCCAATCGTTTTGAAATGGCTGTCATAACCACTGTCGCCGCTCCAGTAAATTTTATGCTGATCCGTTTCAAAAACCCATCCTCCCCAGAGCGATTTGGCCCGGTCTTTTGTGCCACGGCCCGAAAAATGCCGGGCAGGAGTGAAGGTGATCTGCATGTTTTCAAACGTTGTCGATTCCCACCAATCGAATTCGGTAATATGTTCGCCGGGAATGCCCCATTTTTCAAGATGGCGGGAAACCCCGAGTGCTACGAGCCAGGTGTTTGTTTTGTTTTTTAATTTTAGAATACTGTCGTAATCCAGGTGGTCGTAGTGGTCGTGTGTGAGTAAAATGGCATCGATGGGAGGGAGCCGGTCGATCAGGTCGAGGGTGTTGTTGCTGAATCGTTTCACCTTGAACGGAGCGATCGGTGCGGCATCCGGACCGAACATCGGATCGATGAGCAGCGTTTTACCGTTCAATTGTAAGAGTAAAACAGAGTGACCATACCAAATGTATTTAGGTTGTTCCGGATTCCGGTTCCAGGACAGGGCATCAAATGGTTGAACAGGAAGTGCTGCTCGGGGGCTTCTTACTTTGGTGTTGGTGAATTGTCGTTTCATGAGCTTCGGGAAGGTACGGATGTTAATGTCCATGACGGTTTCCGAGAAGTTTTCAAAGAACTTTCCGTTCCACTGCCTGGAGCGTTGGTAGGTTTTGATGTGATCGGCTGTTATTTTGGCGCCGAATTGTGTTTTAAAGTTCCTGATCATGGTTTTGATTTATAAGTAAGTAATCACTTATTATTAAAATTAAATTTTTTTACAGTCCGTATTTTTGAATTAAATAATCGATCATGAATTGGAGGTCGTATGATTGCTGGAGGAGGAATCTTGTGGCCATTCCATCCAAAATCACGAGCAAGAGGTTGGCCTCCATTTCCGGATTTTTGTAGCGTAAATATTGAAAAGCGTCGGTTAGTTTTTCCCGAAGATCCTGCATTTTGTGCTCGGCATAATATTCCAGTTCCCACTTTAATTTAAACTGCAACTTCCAGAAACGGTAGGTGTCAGGGCTCGATTTCAGTTTTAGTCCCACTTCAATGGTTTTACGGAGGACTTCTTTTGGATCGGATTCGGCAAGGATATCACCGAATAATTCTTTGGCTTTAGCTTCACCTTCTTTCAGGATGGCTTCGAGAAGGCCTTCTTTATTTGTAAAGTGCCGGAAGATGAGCCCTTCAGAAACACCGGCTTTCTGGGCTACTTTGCTGGTAGATGTACTTTTAAACCCTTCTTCGGCGAAAAGTTCCAGTGCTGCCTGGAGGATGTTAATCTGTTTTTCAGTCATGCAAAGTGAGTAAACACTTACAAAACTAAACAAAATTATCTATGTGGTGAAAATTTTAGTGATTATTTGATGTGAATGTCAAGATGTGTTAACAGGCCATGTACATTGTCTGAAGAAAATTTGGCCTTTTTAACCCGGTTATTGTTCGGATCAATCGAAAAATTTACAGCTGTTGAAAAATCAGCTTTTTCGAGATTGGATTGGCCGAATATGGCTCTGGTCAGATCACATTCGTTGAATATTGAACCGGTTAATTCACATTCGGTAAAATCTACTTCATGGAGCTTACAACGGTTAAAGTTTGTGTTTTTGATCCCAAGTTGGTAAAAGGATGCCAATGTCAGATCACAGTCGTTAAAAGTAAATTGAAGCATAAAAGGACTACAATCATTGAAATTGACGCCGATTAGTTTACAATGATTAAAAACACTATCCTTAAAGGAAGCAACATTAATTTTTACATTGCTGAGGTTGCAATTCATAAATTCACACTCCATAAAAGTGACTTGTGAAAACACAAGGCCTTCAAAATGGCAATCTGTAAATGTACAGCATTGGAATTCACCCGATAAGAGTTCTGTTGTGAAATCAATTTTATTGAAATGTTGATCTTCGGTTATCATGCTTGAAAATGCTCAAATACAATTTTGGCTCTCTTTTTACTGATGGTGGACTCCAGCTCCTCCAGGGAGGCTTTTTTTATGCGGGCGACCGATTTGAATTTCCACAGCAGTTGCTGAGTGGTTTTGAAACCGATGCCTTCGATTTCTGACAATTCGGATTTGATGGCATCTTTGGAACGCTGATTCCGGTGATGGGTAATGCCAAAACGGTGAGCTTCATTTCGCAGGTATTGAATGAGTTTCAGCGATTCGGATTTTTTGTCCAGGTACAACGGAATGGAATCGTTGGGGAAGTAGATCTCTTCCAGTTTTTTGGCGATGCCGATGATGGTGATCTTTCCTCTTAATCCCAGTTCATCGATGCTTTTTAAAGCGGAACTCAGCTGGCCCTTGCCTCCGTCGATGATGATGAGTTGAGGTAAGGATTGGTTTTCTTCCAGCAAGCGTTTATAGCGTCGATGGATCACTTCTTCCATGCTGGCGAAATCGTTGGGGCCTTCTACGGTTTTGATGTTAAAATGGCGGTAATCCCGTTTGCTCGGTTTGGCATCCTTGAACACCACACAGGCAGCTACCGGGTTGCTGCCCTGGATGTTGGAGTTGTCGAAACATTCAATGTGAACAGGCCGTTCTGGCATACGCAGGTCTTTTTGGAGCCGATCCAGGATGCGGTCGGCATGTTTGGTCGGGCTCACATTGGCTTTTTGTTTGTTGCGCTCCAGGCGGAAATATTTGGCATTTCGCTCGGATAATTCCAGTAATTTTTTCTTGTCGCCCCGTTGTGGAACGAGGAACCGGATGTGTTCATCATCCAGCTCCGGTTTAAAAGGCACAATCACTTCCTTCGATTGGCTGTCGAAACGCATGCGTAACTCACCGATTCCGATCTGCAGCAGTTCATCGTCGGTTTCGTCCAGTTTCTTTTTCAGTTCGATGGTGTGTCCCTGAATAATTGCTCCATTAACCACTTTCAGGTAATTGACATAGGCGTATTTTTCGTCGGAAAGGATGGAAAAAACATCCACGTCGTTGATGGTCGGACTTACCACTACGGATTTGCTCTGGTAGTTTTCGAGGAGCTCGATTTTTTCTTTCACCAATTGAGCTTTTTCAAATTCCAGCTGGTCGGCATATTCCCGTTTAAGTACCTTGAGGTGTTTGGTCACACCATTGATGTTTCCCCGGATAATCGATTTGATCTGTTGGGTGTCCAGCATGTACTCTTCTTCATCCTGAAGGCCTTCGCAGGGGCCTTTGCAGTTTCCGATGTGGTATTCCAGGCAGACTTTAAATTTACCGTCTTTGATGTTTTCTTCAGAGAGGTTGTAATTGCAATTGCGGATCTGGTATAGCTGCCGGATCAGTTCCAGAATGGTGTTCATCATACGTACCGAAGCATAGGGACCGAAGTAATCGGAACCGTCCTTCACAATATTCCGGGTCGAAAAAATACGGGGAAACCTTTCGTTCTTAACACAGATCCAAGGATAGGTCTTGTCGTCCTTCAGCATGATGTTGTACTTGGGCTGATACTTTTTGATCAGACTGTTCTCGAGCAGAAGGGCTTCAATCTCGGAATCGACCACGATGGTTTTGATGTCGGCAATGAGCTGAACCAACACGGCGGTTTTGCTTCGGCCATGATTTTTACTGAAGTAGGAGGAAACGCGTTTTTTGAGGTTTTTTGCCTTCCCGACATAAATAATCAACCCATTCTTATTCAAAAATTGGTACACGCCCGGTTTTTGCGGTAACGATCGAATGAGTTGTTTCAGGTCTTTGGACATATTCCGGCAAATATAACCCTCAAAATCTACATATTGCAGCAACTCATTCAAAGGGTTTTATCAGGGATTCGTCGGGAAGTTTCAAGGAAACATCTAAAAGTAAGTATAAACACGTAACCAAGTCAGGGTAAAATACGTACTGTTTGTGAGTATTAGCTATGGGAAAGTTTATTTCATTATTGATTTTTGTTGCATGCGTTCAGTTTGTACAGGCTACCACGTATAATTCTGTTTCCAGCGGAGACTGGGGTGCACCCGCCACATGGAATCCTGTGGGCCCGCCCGGTTGCGGAGATACCATAGTGATCAAAGCGGGGCATACTATAGATATTACGACTCAGCAAGATTATTCGGCTTGCCCTACACCCATGTTTGTGATTATTAACGGGACACTTGATTTTCCGGTTAACGGGCCAAAACTGAGATTGCCATGCAATTCGGGTGTGATCATCAACGCGGGTGGATTGCTCACGGCAACCGGTAGTGGTGGTGGTGGCAGTGCTAATTTTTTAGAGATTTGCGGAACCGTAGAATGGAAAAAAGCGGATGGCCCGGTATCAGGTCCCATGGTGTTTGGAACCCCTTTGCCGATTCGTCTCTTGAGTTTTGAGGCTCATAGCATTGACGCCCGGGTGGATGTTCAATGGATAACCGAAACCGAAATAAATAACGATTATTTCACCCTGGAAAAGAGTAGGGATGGTAAGAGCTGGGAAACCGTGAGTATTCAGGCCGGAGCGGGGAATTCATCTCAGCTTATCAGTTATTTTGATGTGGATTATGAACCCATCGAAGGCCTTTCGTATTACAGGTTAAAGCAAACGGATTTCGACGGTAATTTTACCTATTCGAATACGGTTCCCGTGAAGTTTGTGAAAGATCAAACTGGCCTGATCAATGTGTTCCCGAATCCGGTCTCGTCCGGTGAGGATCTGATGGTCGATGTTTCACAGATCAACGGTCAGGAAGTGTTAGTGGTGCTTAGAGACATTAAGGGTGCGGAATACTTTTCCAAGATGATCTTAAACGTTTCTGAGAACACGTTGATCGGAGTTCCCATAGATGACCGGTTGCCCGCAGGAATTTACCTGATCACCGCTTCTTCGGATAATCAGGTTTATAGTCAAAGGGTATTGATTAAGTAATGATTTTATAACAAAAGCCTAAGGTCTTTTTCAACTTCATAGTTGGTTTTTTTGTATTTTCGTAACATCTAAACCTAACATGATGAAAAAGACACATTTACTTTTTTTAGCTTTAATTGCTTCATTTACTGCGTTTTCCCAAGTTAAACACGTCAAATTTAGCCGAGGTGTTAAGTTTGCCCAATTCAACCCTTCATTTCAATTCGGATATACGGTACCTTCCGAAATTCAGGATAACAGCGGTTATTTTTTAACCAATCACTATGATGATCAGAGCTATGGTTTTAATCCCTCAATGGTGAAAATGGATGTGGATGGAACGGTGTTATGGGATTCCATTTACACGTTTACACCACCCTATACTTTCGGTTATACCTACACCAGAGGAGCTGTCAGTTCCCCTACTTCCCATACGGCACTGTATCAAAACGGCGGAATTTCGTCCGTAAATGCCGTTGCTCCCTACCTGATTAATTACGACCTGAATGGAAACATCAATTGGCATGTCGGGTTTACCAATGATACCATTGATATGGAGTCGTATGAGCTGATCGCAACACAGGACGGAGGGTATGTAGTTGTCGGAGCCATGTACGACTGGTATTTTAGTGTGGCGAAGCCATCTGGATTTGTGATGAAACTCGATATGAACGGGACCATGCAATGGCAACACCTTTACACCAATAAGGATTCGATGGAAATAAGCTTTAAAGCGGGAATAGAAACTCCCGACGGTGGATTTTTTGTGGCAGGTGATTGTCCAAACTTTACCGGAGGAGCCCGTTTACTTGATCCCTGGGATATTGTATTGGGTATGGCTAAGTTGGATAACCTGGGGAATATGGTATGGAACCAGGGAATCACACTGGATGCGCCCATTAATAACAGTTCGGGATTCAGCGATATCTCTGTTGGTATGTTAAATGGTGCTGACGCGTTTGTTTCCTATTCCTGTTATGATTCCACCACGATCACCGGCGGATACAAATTCGGGATCACGTCATTGAATGTGAATACCGGTGCCACCAACTGGACCAAGGTTTATACACTGCCGGTCGGACAGGAAGTTTCCGTTCGTAAAGTGGTGTCCAACGAAAAGGGTCAAATTGTGGTTACGGCATCGGATTACATCAACAATATCGGGGTGCTGTTCCTGCTGGACGATAATGGCAACCTGATCAATTCTAAAAGTTTCCTTACCCTTCCTTTCATGGCTCACTTCCCTTATGCAACGATCGCTACCCTTGACGGAGGCTTTTTACATGTGAATGAAGAGGCTCAGAACAAGGCATTTGTCATTAAAACAGATCAGAATCTCGATCCTTCCTGTCCGAATATCGACAGCACGTATGCTAACCTCCTTACCGGTGTAGTTAACATTGATACGGCATACATCGGAATCATGGACTCCACGTTTACGCTGGCCAACCTGGCGCCGATCAGCATGACTTTGGGATCGCAGTTTGCAACATCCAGCGACGACAGTTTGGTTTGTTCATGCTCAAACACCGTAATGGGGCAGGTAACTCAGGGTGGGGTTACTCCTGTTAATAATGCCAAAGTATATCTGTTCAGAAAAGGCATGGTGCCTCATCCATGGCATCCGATCGATTCTACGGTTACCAATGCGACAGGAAATTATCAGTTCGACTACGTGCCTACCGATAGCTTTATCGTTCGTGTAGAGGCAGACACCACATTATACCCCGGAGCATTAACCTCTTACTTTAAAGAACCATCCTGGTGTTACCGATGGGATCTGGCCGGAGTGTTCTCCGTACATTGTGATTCCGGTGTGGTACAAAAGGATGTGAAACTGGTTGTTCCGGCACCGTTAACAGGTGGAAGTACCGTAAGCGGATACATCTATCAGAGCGCGGGTAGTTTCCAGAAATACAAACAACCCGGCGACCCGATTCCGGGTATTGATATTACCGTTGATCAATCTCCGGGTGGTATCGTGGGTGGTACCAATTCCAATGGCAACGGATTTTATACCTTAACCGGATTGGATACCAGCGCAACCTACGTCATTACGATCGATCTTCCGGGTATTCCTCACGATTCGGTTTGGACCGTAAACATCAACCTGGTGGATTCAACCCTGGATTCGTTGAACTTCTACATCGATTCTACCGGAATTTACATCCTGCAAGACAGCTTTGGAGTTGGTGTGAACGTGATGCAGACCGATAACATGGATATTGAATTGTATCCGAACCCGAACTCCGGCATCTTTACCATTACGATTCATGCTATTAAACCAGAGCAGGTTGAACTTCAGTTGGTGGATCAATTCGGTAAGGTGATCTCCACGGAGAAACGTCAGGTGGTTTCAGGTGAGAACAAGATCATCTTTGATGAAACGGCTTCTCTGGCTAACGGAATATACTTCCTGAAGATCAGTGAAGGCAAAAACCATTACCTCAAAAAGATTGTTAAGCTATAGAAAAAGAGTCCAATCCGATAGCTAAAGGGATTGGACTCTTTTTTTTACTTTTACCCGGTGAGCAAAAACTACATATTCTTGTTGGCGATCCTGTTATCGCTTGCCTCTTCCCGGATCGGGTTTGCTCAGACTTATAATTTCATCAACTACAACGTTGGAGAAGGGATTGAACAATCCGATATTCTTTACCTGTCTCAGGCCAGTAACGGATACCTGCTTTATGGTTCAAACGGCGGTGGATTAGGTTATTACGACGGGTACATGTTCAATGCCATCAAGGAAAAGAACGGGCTGGCCAATAATGTCGTATTTTCCATTTCGATTGATGGCAATGAAAATGTTTGGTGTGCTACCAATTCCGGAGTCAGTCAGCTTTCTCCCAACCTCAAAAAGGTAATTGCCAACTACAGCAAAGGAACACCCTTCTACTGTTCGCACTACAGTACACTCAAAAAGACCCTGTTTTTTGGTGCTGCTTCGGGAATCTATACGTTCGATGAGCAATCGGATTCGCTGATTAAATTCGAAACACCGAACACTCAGTTGAACAGCGCTTTTATCAATTCCATGTACACCGATTCTAAGGGTAATTTATGGGTTTCTACCCGTCAAAATGGATTGTTTAAAGTTGCGGGAGATCAAGTGATTCAATTCACTGAGAATGAAGGACTGGCTTCAAATTTTGTGAAAGTCGTTTTGGAAAGCGATGGCAAGGTTTGGGTGGGAAGTCTCAACGGTCTTTCCCTGATTATCAACGATCAGGTAACGGACTTTAAACTGCCTAATGATGCGGGTGGATCGCTCACGATTACCTGTGCCTCAAGGTATAAAAATGAACTGGTCTTCGGGTCACTCACCAACCACTTGTATTTTATCGATCCGAAAGACAACAGTTTCCGGTTTATCAACCAGTTGAATGGTTTCGATTACAAGAAAGTCTGGGCTCTCTACACCGATGAGGAAGAGAATCTTTGGTTCGGATCATTGGGGCAGGGAATCTCCAAATTCAATGCTACCTTCACGTATTACAATCAGGAAAACGGCTTGTTAAGCAGTAACATCAATGCCATTTACTGCGACGAGGAAAAAGTCTGGATAGGGTATGAGGGTACAGGGATCAACATCATCGAAAACAATCGTATTGTTTCCACCATTACGCCGCAGGAATTGGGCAGCACGATCGTGAACCGGATCGTTAAGATCGACGGGAAAATTTATATTGGAAGGAATGAAGGTTTAAGCACTTATTCCGACGGCGTGATGAAGCATATTCCCTATGCTCAGAACAAAAGAGCGGATGTGCATTCCATCTATAAACATGGTAAAACCGTTTATGTGGGAACCAAGTTCGGGTTGTATCACATGAGAGGGGATTCCTTGTACGAAGTAGAAGATACACCCAAGGATTTTATTTTCGATATCATCGCTTTTGAGGATAAACTTTACCTGGCTTCCAACCGGGGGTATTATCGTTATGCAAACGGGCAGTTCGAATTTGTGACGGAACAGGACGATTTCAAAGCTGGTCGTGTGAGGAGCTTTACGCGGGATCAGCAAAACAACCTGTGGATCGCTTCGGATGAAGGAATATACGTTCTGAAATCGGGAAAACATATCAAAATCGACGAACAAAAAGGGCTTTCATCGGACAACATTTATTTCCTCCTTCAGGATGATTACCAGCACATGTGGGTTGGCACGAACAAAGGTGTTGACCGGATCAACCTGAAGAAATGGTACGGCAATCACGGAGAACTGGAGATCAGAAGCTACAGCAAGTCCGAAGGATTGGTCGGTGTGGAATGTAACCTCAATGCCGTGAGCCTGAGTGCTGCCAATCAGCTGTGGATAGGAACCATTAACGGGGCATTTTTATACAACGAAGAAGAAGATAAAGTCAATCAGATTCCACCGAAGATCACGCTGAAGAACATCAAGCTGAATTTTAAAGATGTGGATTGGAGTAATTACAGCAACGATGTTGACGAATTATCAGGGCTTCCCAGGCTGCTCGAACTGAATCACCGCGATAATAACTTCATCTTCGAATTTGTCGGCGTTTCCCTCAAGAATCCGGATAAGGTGTTTTATCAATATCAACTCGATGGGCAGGATGAAGAGTGGCTTCCTTTAACGAAAGACCGGAAAGCGGTCTACTCGGCACTGTCGCCCGGAGATTATACCTTTAAATTACGAGCTAAGAACAACGATGATGTGTGGGTGGAACAACCGACCACGTTCGCATTTACCATCTTTCCGCCCTGGTATCAAACCAAGCTCTTTTATATTTCCGCTGTTATCTTGCTCCTGATTGCCATCTACCTGATCATGTATTTCAGGACCAGAAACCTGCGTAAAACACAACAGATGCTTACCCTGCAGGTGGATGAACGAACCAAGCAGCTTCGTTCCGAAAAAGAGAAGGTGGAACTTCAAAAGAAAGTAATCGAAGTTGCCAATAAGAACATTACCGACAGCATCAACTATGCGAAAAGAATCCAGGAAGCGATCCTGCCGAAGAAAGATAAACTGGAAGATTTCAGTGAGAATTTCGCTGTACTCTACTTGCCAAAGGATGTTGTTTCCGGAGATTTTTATTGGTACGATAAGATCGGATCAACGGTCATCATGGCGGCAGCCGACTGTACGGGCCATGGTGTTCCGGGAGCATTCATGAGTATGATCGGGGTCAATAACCTGAACCAGATCATCCTTGAGAACAAACAGACCAACCCCTCCAATATTCTGGTGGAACTGAATAAGGCCATTAAAAAGGTGCTGCGTCAGGAGGATAAGGGAAGTGAGAACAAAGACGGGATGGACATCTCCATCTGTGCCTTCGACACCGAAAAGAATACGATTGCATATTCCGGTGCTTTCAGGCCTTTGGTTTACATTCGGGGTAATGAGTTATTCGAGCTCAAGGCCAGCCGGAACCCGATTGGTGGTAATGCACCGATCGATTTCGTATACGATCTCAATGAGTTTGAAATCCTTCCGGGAGATGTGTTCTACATGTTCTCCGACGGTTATCCGGACCAGTTCGGTGGTGAAATGGGTAAGAAGTTCATGAACAAACGACTGAAACAATTGTTCATGGAGAATCACCGGAAATCGCCACACAGGCAAATGGAAATTCTGAAAGAAGAATTCTACAAGTGGATGGGCAATGAGGAGCAGATCGACGACATCCTCGTGATGTGCATCAAATTCTAATTGGTTTTCATTTGCTCATCAAGCTGCTTACCGTTCTTGTACTTGATGATGCCCATGTACTCACCTTTTTGGTTGAAGTAGCGCCAGGCGCCCTCTTCTTTGCCATTAATCATTTCTCCCTCCGATAATTTAGCCCCGTTTTGGTAATAATAGATTTGTTTGCCGGTGAGTTTGCCGTTGGTGTAATTCAATTCGGCAATCACGTTTCCTTGTAAATCGTAGCGCAGGGATTTTCCTTCTAAAACACCTTCATGGTAGGTAGCGGTCAATGATGGCTTACCGTCCGGGTAGAAATAATTCCATTCGCCGTCTTGCTTTTTGTTTTTGTAAAAACCTTTTTCGATCACTACGCCGGAAGCGTCCTTTTTGATCCATGCTTTGGATTCTTTTTGGCTAAAAGCTGAAGTGGCAGCAATCAAGAAGAGAAATACGATGCTTGTTTTCATGGGTATCAATTTATAGGAAGCCTAATTCCAGTTTGGCTTCTTCGCTCATCATGTCTTTATCCCAGGCCGGTTCCCAGGTTAGTTCCACCTTGGCCGATTTCACACTCCACAGGCTTTCCACTTTTTGTCGAACCTCTTCGGGTAAACTTTCGGCCACCGGGCAGGAAGGAGAGGTCAGGGTCATTTGGATCACGACATTCAGGTCGTCATCGATCTGAATTTCATAAATCAGGCCCATCTCGTAAATGTCGACAGGAATTTCCGGATCGTAAACGGTCTTCAGGGTATCGATGATCTGTTGTTCGATGTCCTTTTTGCTTAGCTGCTCGATGTGTTTTTTCTCCTCACTCATAGTATTACATTTTCGCCTGAAAGGCTACCGCATACAATTTTATTTGTTTCACCATCGCCAGCAATCCGTTGCTTCGGGTCGGTGATAAATGTTCTTTCAATCCGATCCGGTCAATGAATTCCAGACTGGCACCGGCAATGGCTGCAGGTTTCTGCCCGGAGAAAACACGAATCATCAGGGCAATGATCCCTTTGGTGATGATGGCATCGCTGTCGGCTGTGTATTCAATCATACCGTCCTTCAACTCGGCATGGAGCCATACGCGCGACTGACATCCTTTGATCAGGTTGTCGTCGGTCTTGTACTGCTCATCAATCAGGGGTAACTCCTTACCCAGTTCGATCAGGTGCTCGTACTTGTCCATCCACTCATCGAAGAGCGCAAATTCATCAACAATTTCTTCTTGTATTTCTTCTATCGGGTTCATCAGGTTCACGAGTTCGTAAAGTTGAAAGTTTATAAAGTGCTGTCGTTCATTTAACGTTTTACTTGTATCTATTTTAACATCATTACGGCCTTCTTCAAAGCGTCGACGAATACGTCAATTTCTGCTTTCGTGTTATAGAACGCAAAGGAAGCCCTGGCGGTTCCGGGAACATTAAAGCGGTTCATTAAAGGTTCGGTACAATGGTGGCCGGTACGAATGGCAACACCCAGCTTGTCGATAATCATGCCGATATCGGAAGGATGTGTGCCGTCAACCACAAAAGATAAAACGGCTGCCTTGTGCTCGGCCTCACCGATAATTCGTAAGCCTTCAATTTCGTTTACTCGTTTAGTCGCATAGGACAACAATTCGGTTTCGTATCGGGCAATGTTTTCTAACCCAATGGACTCCATGTAATCGATCGCCGAACCCAGTGCAATGCCTCCGGCAATGTTGGGAGTTCCGGCTTCAAACTTATGAGGCAATTCGTTGTAGGTGGTTTTCTCAAAGGTCACTGTCTTGATCATGTCGCCACCACCCTGATACGGAGGAAGGTCGTTTAAAACGGCTTCTTTTCCATAGAGGATGCCCACACCGGTCGGGCCGAACATTTTGTGTCCGGAGAACGCATAAAAATCACAGTCCAGATCTTGCACATCCACCCGTTGATGCGGTACCGCCTGCGCACCGTCGATGAGCGTGTACGCGCCAACGGCTTTTGCTTTTCGGATGATCTCTTTAACCGGATTGATGCTTCCCAGTGTATTGGAAACATGGGTTACGGCAACCAATCTTGTTTTGGGAGAGAGCAATTGCTCGTAAGCATCCATCAGCAGTTCGCCGCGATCGTTGATCGGGATCACTTTCAGGATGGCTCCGGCAGCTTCACAGGCCATTTGCCACGGAACGATGTTGGAATGGTGCTCCATGGTAGAAATGATCACTTCATCGCCGGCCTGAAGTTTTGCTTTTGAAAAGCAATGAGCTACCAGGTTGATGCTGCCGGTTGTCCC